>CAXMSA010000122.1:0-5716 GCA_964195605.1 uncultured Amylibacter sp. | reverse complement strand
TAATGGACAAAGCCGCCGATCTGATGGAAGACCGTAAAGCCGCGATTGCAATGAATATCAGCCGCGATATGGGTAAACCTGTGGGTGAGGCCAGCTTGGAAATGGATTTCGTCATCGGGTGCTTACGGTGGGACGCCGAACAAGGCAAACGCGCCTATGGTCGCCTGATCCCGGCGCGCATTCCGGGCCAACGTCAAATGATGATAAAAGAACCCATCGGGCCGGTTGCCGCCTTTGTGGCATGGAATTTCCCCGCCTCTAATGTGATGCGCAAAATCGGCAATGCATTGGGCGCAGGCTGTTCCATCATCATGAAAGCAGATGAAGAGACCCCGTCTGCCGCCATCGCCATTACGCGTTGTTTTCAGGATGCAGGCCTACCGGACGGTGTGTTAAACCTCGTCTTCGGTGTGCCTTCTGAGATTTCCAGCTACCTGCTGGACAGCCCCGTCATCAAAAAACTCAGCTTCACAGGCTCCACCCCTGTCGGCATGCTGTTGCAGGCCCAAGCCGCTAAACGCATGATCCGCTGCACAATGGAACTGGGTGGCCACGCACCAGTGATGATCTTTGACGATGCAGACATCGCGGCGGCGGCCAAACTTTGTGCTGCCACAAAATTCCGCAACGCAGGCCAGGTTTGCATCTCGCCCACACGGTTTTATGTGCAAAGCGGCGTCTATGATGAGTTCGCAGAACGCTTTGCCCAACATGCAAAAGAAATGACTGTGGGCGAAGGCATCAACGATGGCGTCAAAGTCGGCCCCTTGATCGGCGCACGCCGTTTGGATGTGATGCAAGATTTTGTGGATGACGCAGTCTCTTGCGGGGCTGAATTGTTAACAGGTGGAGAGCGCCTTGGGAACAAAGGTTTTTTCTATAAGCCAACTGTCCTGAAAGACGTTCCGGAAAACGCCAAAATCATGAACGATGAACCCTTCGGCCCTGTAGCCCCCGTGTCATCATTCACCGACTTTGACGATGTAATAGCCCGTGCTAACAGGTTGGAATACGGTCTGGCATCCTACGCGTTTACAACTAACGGCGCAGTCGCGGCGCGCTTGGGCGACCAGATCAACGCAGGCATGTTCGGCGTAAACCACTTTGGCATTGCCACTCCGGAAACACCTTTTGGCGGGGTGAACCATTCAGGCTACGGGTCGGAAGGTGGCGAAGAAGGCATTACTGCGTATCAGCGGGTGAAATTTATTTCAGAGATAGGGGTTTAAGGGGGGATTTAAATGATCGGGTTAATATCCTTTCTGCTGTCACTGATATGCTCTGCTATCTGGATATTCATGATGTTCAGGCGGGCGCAATCTCTCTTTGGCATTAAGTACACTTCATATATATTCTTAAGTGTTGGGTTTGCAGCTCTTGCAGTCTTGCTAATGCGGTTTGGTATTTAGGGGGTTGCATTGCTCTACATCTTCGCAGGTCTACCTGCCTCAGGCAAAACCACCCTCGCCAAACGGCTCGCGCAAAAAAACGGGGCGGTTTATATTCGTGTGGATACCATCGAAGACACCCTGCAAGCCTCAACACTTAGCATTCATCCAGCCGAAGATGCAGGTTATGTGGCAGGCTGCGCCCTTGCGACCTAAAACTTGCAGCTGGGGCAATCTGTCATTGTAGACAGTGTGAACCCGATTACGCTTACCCGTGATTGGTGGCGGAATGCGGCTTTACAGGCAGACACCCCCTTTATCGAAATTGAGGTGATTTGCTCCAGTATTGATACCCATAAAAGGCGGATCAGCGATAGAGGTTGGGGTTGGACACGCGTTGCCGATCGGGAATATGAGGTTTTCGTGGGGGATATTATTCAAATAGATACCGCCTTTGTTACTGTGGACCAGAGTTTTAAGGAACTCTGGGGTAAGTTAGGCCATATTGGTGAATAAACTGTGAATATTATCGTATATAGAGCCTAACCCTTAACAGCCGCAATCACGCAGATTTCCACCAAAACCTCACGGCGTGCCATTTCAGCGGCCACACAGGCCCGTGCAGGTTTACCACAATCCGCGAACCATGCGTTCCATATCTCGTTCATGAATGCGAAATCCTTCATATCGCGCAAAAATACAGTTGATGACAGGATGTGGTCTTTATCGCTACCAGCCTCGATTAAACGTGCCTCAACTTTATCCAAACAGTTTTGCGTTTGCTCTTGAATACCAACGGTGACATCACTGGCGACTTGGCCTGCTAGGTATATGGTTTCGTTGTGGATAACGATTTGACTTGCGCGTTCAGAGGAATTTATGCGTGTGATAGACATGGATTGGGGCTTTCAGTTTTGATGTTGCGTTAGGGCAATTCATTACAGAATTACCCTCAGGTTACTTGATAGAATGCTACACGCATTCTTACGTCTATTTCTGTGAAATCGTCTTTAAATCATAGCCATTCCGCCGTTTACGTGCAGGGTTTGGCCGGTCACATAGCTAGCCTCATCCGACGCAAGATAAGCCACAGCTGACGCTATTTCTTCTGGGGTTCCCATCCGTCCCGTAGGAATGTTGCCTGTCATCTTTTCCTTCACCGCATCTGGCAAATCGGCGGTCATTGCGGTTTCTATAAAGCCCGGTGCCACACAGTTGGCGGTAATTCCACGTGTGGCGATTTCCTGTGCGTATGATTTGGTCATGCCGATAATGCCCGCCTTGGAAGCTGCATAGTTCACCTGCCCCGCATTGCCCGTGACACCGACGATAGAGGTGATGTTGATGATCCGCCCAAAACGTTGTTTCATCATCGGGCGCATCACTGATTTCATCAACCGCATGGTGGAACTCAGGTTCACATCGATCACTTGTTGCCACTCATCATCCGACATCCGCATAAAAATATTGTCACGCGTTATGCCGGCGTTATTAACCAGAATATCCAAGCCCCCCATAGCATCCGAGGCTTGCCCTGCCAGCGCTTTTGCCGCATCAATATCACTTAGGTTACAAGGGGTTACAAACGCCCGCTCACCCAATTCAGCAGCCAACGCTTCCAGCGGGTCAACCCGTGTGCCAGACAGGGCAACAGAAGCCCCCATCGCATGCAGCCCGCGTGCAATAGCACCCCCAATGCCGCCTGATGCGCCTGTTACCAGTGCTTTTTTACCTGTTAAATCAAACATATGCTTATCCTTTTAGTTCCGCAGCCACCGCTGCAATATCTTCGGGGCCATTCACAGCTTTACACACAATCGCGCGATCAATGCGCCGTATCATGCCCGACAGGGCCTTGCCTGCACCAATCTCATAAATCTCGGTCACACCTTGCGCGGCCATATATGCCACGCTTTCGCGCCAGCGCACAGAGCCTGTAACCTGACGCACCAGTAAATCCGCAATAGCACCCGCGTCACTGTTGGATGACGCCAAGACATTGGCCACAACAGGCACGCTTGGTGCTGAAATCGTCACATCAGCCAAGGCCGCGGCCATCGCATCCGCCGCAGGTTGCATCAAGGCACAATGGAAAGGGGCGGACACGGGCAGAATAACGGCGCGTTTTGCACCCCTGCCCTTGGCTATTTCACAAGCCCGTTCAACTGCTGCCTTATGGCCAGAGACCACAACCTGCCCCGGATCATTATCGTTTGCGGCCTGACACACTTCACCCTCTGCCGCTTCAGCCGCAACCTCTTGTGCTGTTGCAAAATCCAGCCCCAACAGGGCGGCCATTGCGCCAACACCCACAGGCACTGCTGCTTGCATTGCGCGGCCACGAATACGCAACAAGCGCGCCGTATCGCCCAAACTCAAAGAACCCGCTGCACAAAGGGCTGCATATTCGCCCAAAGAATGCCCCGCTACAAAGGATGCCGCACTGATCTCAACCCCTTCGGCATTCAAGGCCGCCATCGCCGCCATGGATGTCGCCATCAACGCAGGTTGTGCGTTCTCGGTCAGGGTCAGATCGGCAATATCACCACCCCATATCAGACCAGACATGTCTTGGCCCAAAGCCTCATCTACCTCGTCAAAAACCGCTTTGGCCGCAGGGTACGCATCTGCAAACCCCTTGCCCATTCCGATGGTTTGGGCACCTTGGCCCGGAAATACAAATGCGCGCAACACCATGATCCTCCACTTATTATCACAGCTATTGCTCTACCGCTTGTTAGGCCCAACGTCCAGATTTCATAATTAAAATGTAAATTTGTTTTGCCTGCGCATCACCAATGGTTATTTGCCCCAGGCAACCCGATAGCAGGGTATTCATATTACTTTTTACCACCTTTGCCGCCTTTACCACCTTTGCCAGCCTTACCACCTTTGCCGCCAGAACCCGTAGCTTCTCCATCAGAACCCTCATCGCCTCCAGCTGAGCCTGCACTTGCAAATTCAATATTCTCAGTACTTACCCCTGCTTTTTGTTGAATCTTAGCGCCAACACCGGTGGCAATCATACTCGTAGCAGCAAGTAAAATCACATATTCGGTTGCCACTGCGCCGGCTTTATCCATAAAAAGATAAAATCTTACTTTCTTCATTAACCTGTATAAGTCGTACATAACTTTATTCTCCAAGAATTATTTTTCCTTGTAAGAAGCCTGTATGCGTAAAACTAATTACTATAACTTGACTAAAAAATCACATGTAGAAACCACTAACACCCCAAATTTAATGTTAAATATGTTCATTTTTATGTTCACTTTTTGACTTAAAATATTTTGCGCATAAAGGGTTGGTGTAACTTTACAACAATCATAGCGTGTGCATTATATTTTAAATGGCTTTTAAGGTGTACCTTTTGCATCTGTAAGCTCTCAATTTCAGCCTCCTGTAATTTCTACAACTAAATTTAGTAATGCTTGCATTCACCGCCCATCGCAGTATAAGCCCCCAATCTTCCGCAAATTACTTTAACGCGGTCGCCTCTCGTATCTGGGCGCGGAAGACTAGCCCTGATTTTGAAGCACGCTTGCAAATGGTGAATAATATGGCGCTCTACGAGCACACATTTATTGCGCGTCAGGACTTGTCCAACGCGCAAGCCGAAGGTTTGATAGAACACTTCGGCGCTGTATTGGCTGACAACGGTGGTAATCTGGTTGATAGCGAATACTGGGGTCTGAAAACAATGGCCTATAAGATCAATAAAAACCGCAAAGGTCATTATGGATACATGAAATCAGATGCCCCATCAGCGGCTGTTCAAGAAATGGAACGCCTGATGCGTCTACACGATGACGTAATGCGCATTATGACCATCAAGGTTGACGCGCATGAAGAAGGCCCATCCGTTGTTATTCAGGCCAAATCGGCCAAAGATGAACGTCGTAGAAACCGCTAAGAAAGGACTTAAACCATGGCAGACAAACCATTTTTCCGTCGTCGCAAGTCCTGCCCATTTTTGGGGGACAACGCGCCTAAGATCGACTATAAAGACACGAAACTTCTGCAACGCTATGTATCAGAGCGTGGCAAGATCGTGCCATCCCGTATCACCGCAGTCTCTGCCAAAAAACAACGTGAGTTGGCCAAAGCCATCAAACGTGCACGTTTTCTGGCCCTACTGCCATACGCTGTGAAGTAAGGAGAAAAACATGCATGTTATCCTACTGGAACGTATCGCAAAGCTAGGCCAAATGGGCGATGTTGTCTCTGTGAAGCAAGGTTACGGTCGCAACTTCCTGCTACCACAAGGCAAAGCATTGCGCGCAACAAACGCCAACAGGGCAGTGTTTGAAGCACAAAAATCCCAATTG
>CAXMSA010000121.1:0-5716 GCA_964195605.1 uncultured Amylibacter sp. | reverse complement strand
CGATATGGACCCTAGATTAAGACAGACAGGAATAGGGAGTAAACGCATGAAATGGAGAGGCGCACGCGGCAGTCGCAATATTGAGGATCGCCGCCGGATGTCCAAAGGCAAAACTGGCGGGGTCGGTATTGTCGGCCTTTTAGTTATTCTGGCGATCGGTGCGTTTTTCGATGTAGATGTCTCGTCTTTGCTGAATGCGGGCGGTGGTAGCACTGTGTCATCAAGTACTGCGCGTTTGACCAAAGAAGATCAGGCGCAAGGCAAGTTTGTCAGTGCGACTTTGGGTTATACCGAACAGATTTGGGATGCGGTGTTTCGCGATCAGTTGGGGCGAAAATACCGCCCTGTGACGCTGGTGTTGTTTAAAGGGGTGACCGCATCACCTTGTGGCAACGCCTCGGGGGCCACGGGGCCGTTTTTCTGCCCTGCGGATCGCAAGGTCTATCTGGATACAGCATTTTTACCACATTGTCACAGCGTTTGGGGGCAGGGGGTGATTTTGCTGCCGCTTATGTTGTGGCCCATGAAGTGGCGCATCATGTGCAAAACGAATTGGGTACTTTGCCAAAGGCGAATAAAGCCCGCCAGTCAATGAGCAAGGCTGATAACAACCGTGTGTCGGTGATGATCGAATTGCAGGCGGATTGCTACGCGGGCGTCTGGGCGCAATATGCCGAGAAGGATTTAGGTGTGATTGAGGGTGGCGACATTCGTGAAGCGATCAATGCTGCCAAGCAGATCGGGGACGACACGTTGCAGCGCAATGCAGGCAACCGCCCGATGCTCCATACATTCACCCACGGAACCTCTACGCAACGCCAAAAATGGTTTGCGCGGGGCTATAAATCGGGGCGTATAGATCAATGCAATACGTTTGCTGCATTGAATTAATAATGCTGTAATATACAGATACTGCGCTAGAACTTTTTGCACGGCGGTTTTTATAGAAAGACAGCAAGATGACAAAAACACAAAGCCTTGCCGCAATCTACAGGTCACCGCAACTATTCAGGCCCTTGCCAACGCAACCGTTTGGTGGGCATGGATATTGTCGGGTGTATCTGGAAAGTTTCACGATTGGCGACAATTCGTGATTGACGCAAACCGCAGGGCCGTTTAAACGCCCCTTTGTGTACTTGCCCGAGTGGCGGAATGGTAGACGCGGTAGATTCAAAATCTACTGTCGAGAGACGTGCCGGTTCGAGTCCGGCCTCGGGTACCACAAACCTTAAAAACGCTTCACATTCGTGGGGCGTTTTTGGTTTTAGAATTGCAGTTTCTTCGGTATCATATCCCGAGCTGTTAACAGATAGGTTTGATATGACACTTGATATGGAAAAAATACGCGCCGAAACCCCGGGGGTTGCACATAGCACTCATCTGTTGGCGGCGGGTTCCGGCTTGATGCCGCAACCTGTTGTGGATGCGGTTGTAACACACACCCAATTGGAAGCGCGTATTGGCGGTTATGAGGCGCATGCGGCCGAGATGGATGCTTTGGAG
Source organism: uncultured Amylibacter sp. (assembly GCA_964195605.1). GTDB lineage: Bacteria > Pseudomonadota > Alphaproteobacteria > Rhodobacterales > Rhodobacteraceae > Amylibacter. Next base: position 4,213 of record CAXMSA010000121.1, on the reverse strand, counting down.
GGGGTTTATGACAGTGTTGCAGGATTTATCGGGGCGAAAAGGCATGAGATTGCTTTGGTGCCGAACGCGACCGTGGCGTGGTGCCATGCATTTTATGCACTGCCACTGGAAAAAGGCGCGCGTATTTTAACCTGTGAGGCCGAATATGCCGCGAATTATCTGGCATTTCTTCAACGGGCCAAACGTGATGGCTTGGTGATTGATGTGGTGCCAAGTGATGCATCAGGTGCGGTTGATCTTGATGCATTGGAGTGCATGATAGACGACCGTGTGGGCCTGATTGCAATGACTTGGGTGCCAACCAATGGTGGGCTGGTCAATCCTGCGGCAGAGATTGGCAAGATTGCCCAAAAACACGGGATTCCCTATCTGTTGGATGCCTGTCAGGCGGTTGGGCAATTGCCTGTGGATGTGAATGAACTGGGCTGTGACTTTCTATCTGCCACAGGGCGCAAATTCCTGCGTGGGCCACGTGGGACAGGGTTTTTATATGTCGCGGATCGCTGGTTGGACAGGCTAGAACCCGCGATGATCGATCTTTTCAGTGCGTCTTGGATCTCAACCAATAAATATAAACTGCGTGACGACGCGCGCCGCTTTGAGACATGGGAAAACGCTTATGCATTGCGGGCAGGGTTGGGGGCTGCCGTGGATTATGCCGCGGCACTTGGCATGGATGCGATTAAGGCGCGGGCGTGTGCCTTGGCGGAGCTTTGCAGAGACGGGTTGGCCGATGTCAAAGGTGCAGAGGTCAGGGATATCGGGGCCGAACAATGTGCGATTGTCAGCTTTACCATTGAAGGTATGGATGCGGACGCTACAGTTTGCGCATTGCGCGAACGGGGTGTTGTTATCGGGGCCTCGACACAGTTCAGCACTAGACTGGATGCCGAGGCCCGTAATTTGCCGACGCTGATGCGCATGGCGCCGCATTATTATAATACCGAGGCCGAAATCGAGCGTTTCTTTTCGGCTTTAAGTGCACTTAGATAAGCGTCACACGAAAGCTGCGGTTTGCTCGGGCTGGTTTGCCAGCTCCAAAGCCGCATCCAGCTCAATGCTGTGGTCAAACAAGGCGCGGCCTATGATGGCACCTGCCACGTGGGGCACATATTTAAGCCGGGCCAGATCATCCAGTGAATGTGACAAACCACGGGCAATGACCGGGGCTGTAGCTATGCCTGCCAAATGCGTGACCAAAGCCAGACTATCCTCGGCTTCTTCCAAATCAGCATCAATATCGGTAACGATAATGGCCGCTAACGGGTCTTTTGCAAAGGTTTTGATGAAGGTTTCAGGGTCTATTGCGCTGGGTTTGCGCCACCCGTCACTCATGATCTTACCTTTGAACACATCGACAGCAACGACGATTTGATCGGGGTAGAGCTTTGCGGCCTGTTTGACCAGATTTGGGGCCATAATTGCAAGGGTACCGACCACAATGCGCCCGGCACCGCGGTCAATCCATTCTGTCATGCGGTGCAGTGTGCGAAAACCGCCCCCCAGTTGGATAGAGGCGCCAGAATGCCGGATGATTTCTAACACAAGGTCAGTGTTGCGTTCATCGCCCGCAAGTGCGTCAAAATCTGTAACGTGAATCCATTCAGCACCGGTTTCGGCAAAAGTGCGTGCGGTTTCAACAGGATCAACATGCCAGATATGTGGTTCATCCAATCGGCCACGGTGCAAGCTAACGCACCGGCCGTTCAGCAATTCAATACTTGGGCTTATAATCATCATAGGTCTCCCAACGGTAAGACGTTAATTATAGCACAGATTTTAATATCACGCAAAACGTAAGGGTATGAAGTACATGACGACGGGCGAGTTGTGTTTCAAATCTTGCGAAATTAGCGTGTTATCTGTACCGTTTGTGGGTGCACAGATAACGTATTACCTTGCGGCAACTGGTAAAAATACGGCAAAATGGCTGCCTTGCCCGACTTTACTGTCTATATGCAGATAGGCACGGTGGCGGATCAGGATATGTTTTACAATCGCCAAGCCCAAGCCGGTGCCGCCCATTGTACGTGAACGGCCCTTATCGACACGGTAGAACCGTTCGGTCAGGCGTGGGATATGTATTGGGTCTAGGCCTTCACCTTGGTCACGCACTGAGATGCGCAACTGGTTTTCATGACTAGGGTCAGGCTCGGCGGTGACTTCCACCACCGTGTCTTGGTGGCTGTATTTCACACCATTTTCAATCAGGTTCTGAAAGACCTGGGTAAGTTCATCCGCGTCACCGATAACTTGGGGCAGGTTAGGGGATATTGTCAGCGATATCGCGGTTTTTTCACGTTCTCTAAGTGGTTCAAGCGATGCTGTCACGCGGCGTAAAATTGCAGATATATCCACGACTTCACTGGGGGGAACCCGTTCACTGGCTTGTAGTTTGGATAAGGATAAAAGGTCGCCGATCAGGCGGCTCATGCGATTGGCTTCGCTGGCCATCAGTTTCAAAAAGCGTTCCTGCGCGTGGCGGTCATTTTTGGCCGGGCCTTGCAGGGTTTCTATAAAGCCCGAAAGCGATGTCAGTGGCGAGCGCAGCTCATGACTAACGTTGGCGACGAAATCAATGCGCATCTTTTCGGCTTCGCGGATGTGGCTGATATCTTCCAAGCTGACGATGGCGCGGGCATCGGCACCGGTACGGGTTTGTGCATCAAGCCGGGTGATGATCAGACGAAATGTGGTTGGCACAACGTCTTGCAGGGTTAATTCCAGCGACAAAGTGGTATATTTGCCTGTCAGCACACGGCTTGCGGCGGTCGTGCAGTCGCTTGAGGGGATAACACTGAATAGATCAGTATCGGTTTGGCCAAGGGCAAAGCGGTCACGGGCGGCGTTATTGCTGAAACGGATGATTTGTGTGGCATCAATGACAAAGACCGCCACTGATAAGCCGTTCAGAATGGTTTTAACGCTTTTTTTCAGCATAGATGTTCTACCCCGTATATTGCGCAAATGGTGGCGTAAAAAAGGCCAGAGAGCAAGCTGCATCTCTGGCCGAAGGTGAAGTGTTATAAGGCGAGCAGGCCATATAACGAGCAGTGTGGGTCAAAAGACCCAACAGGTATCTGTGGGGCTGTGTTTGCCTGACGCGCCGGCGGTCACTTCTCCCGATATGACCGCCGCGCATGGGGGTGCAAATGCAGCTGTTGTTGTAGCTAGAACTGCATATGCGTTTGTGGGTGACAGGGGGTAAACTGAATGGCGGGTGCCGTTATACAACGACTTGCAGCGACTGTGTTGCGGCGCAGTTATGACCGACCAAACTTGGAGGGTACGGGGTCAAATTAAAGTGCCTGCTGGCAGTCATATGCCAATGTTTTACCTGTTGTCTTTCCACGGGTTGTTTGTGGTGGGCCTCATTTTCTGTTTCGGCTTTTGCGCCTGTTTATGTCGATCTCGTATAGATCGTTTGTTCGATGGGACAGGTTTAGCAAATGTGGCGAAATTGAGAAGGGAAAACTTCACCATAATGCGTGACACTGTGTTTCGCGTTTGGAAATAGTTGATAAAACAACTGTTTATAAGGGTATCTTGTGGCAAAACACATATGATGTAGCAGATGTAGTGGTAAATTTTATGTCACATTTGTGCCCTAATTTGCCTTATTTGAGGCGAAATCCATTCGTAAAGTGGTGTTCGTTAGTAAGTTAGTTGTAAGTATGCAACGCTTATAGCCCACCGTTTCACTGCATGGTAAAAGCTTGTGAAGCAGGATTATTGTAAACGGTAACAGAAAATCCCGCGTTTATAATCCAAGCAGACATCATCATAGTCGCTAAGTTCTTCTGGTGGGTTTATTTCCATTTCCGCCGGGCTGCCATTCATGGTTAATTCGCCGTCTTTAATCTCTATTCTGGCTGTGCCTTGGTCCCAGGTTATCTGCGTTATGAATGTTTCATCCAAATTAACATTCAATGTGCTTTTCGCAGTAATCTGACATGTGGTTTGGCCAATAATTTGTTCATCTTTAACCGCATAACATTGTGATGTGGTCGAAGCAGAGAGGGTTTCAAGTTCAATTTCACCCGGAACGGATGTAAAACGGCTTATCTTTTCGTATAGTTGTGGCATGCTTACCGGGGGGTAGAGCATCCATGGATATACCCCCACATTTGAATTATTGTCTATGCGGTAAAAGCCATAGCCATCCTTTGATATTTCACCAATGCAATCTGATTCACCTTCGTCGTCGGCTGTG
>CAXMSA010000120.1:0-5855 GCA_964195605.1 uncultured Amylibacter sp. | reverse complement strand
AACAGGTAGCTAAGATTCCAGACCGGGATAGGTTTCAGTGAAAACCGTCTGGCGTGGCGGATGATATTGGTGGTGCAGTTATTCCATACGGTATTGTAAAAATCAGGTTTCTTGCCCAACTTATCCGCCCGTTTCAGCACATCCATAAACACGCTTTGGATCATCTTCTTTTCGGCCTGCAGCGGGAACAATCGCACAGTGTGTTTTGTGTGGTTCGTGCGCAATCGGATCACATCGGTTTCAGCCGCGACCACATACATAATCTCAAACTGGCGGGTGAAGGCTTTGACTGGGGTAAAATTTTGGCCTTTTTGCCGGCGTACCTCAATTGATATTGCAATATAAGTGCCGTCTTTCAGTCCAAAGGACAAAAACGCATGGGCTGCCCCCATGCCCGCAAAAGGTGAAATTGCCAGCCATACGGTTTGCACATCTTCCAAATGCAATTCTTTGTCATAATGTTGAATGTCATAATCTTTAACGCTGCGGTAATGGGCGTTGCGGATATTTTTGATGTGCAATCTGCCGTCATCCATAAAATCAATGCTTGGCATCAATGCCTGATCAGGTGACCAGTCGCGGGTTAAAGAGGGCTTTCGGGATAGTAAATAGCCGATACAGGCCAATGCAATTATTAATGCTGTCAGCAGTATAATGGTTAATGTACTCATATATTGGCCCTTTCCCCGGTAGGTAATACGTATAATGATCACTCCATAATACATATATAAAGGCGTCTGCAAAGAGAGTGGTTTGGCCCGAAGTTAAATTGACGTAACGTGAAGGTTGTCAACGGGCATTAATCCCCACATGTTTTCCGAGTGTATAAAATATGGTTATATTTTCTATCTTTAAGCCGCTGGGATGAAATTAAAAATGAATTCTGAAGTTCAAAAAATGCAAAAGCCCAGCCGTTTGATGACTTTTGTGCCACCAACCCCGTCGCGCCTGCAATTTCACATTCTTACGCCAGTTAATCGCTGGTTATTTCTAGGTGGTATTCCGCTACTGCGTTCTATTCCCGTCATTGGGAACATTCCGGGTATTCGCGGCATGGCCAACATCCCGAAAATCATTTTTCCTAAAGCCGACACAGAACGGCTTGGCCGTGCGGTTTCCGACAAGAACGCCTGCTTTTTAGTGCCGAACCATCCGGAGTTTTTCACTGACTGGATGCTAGACAAGGAAATCATGAGCAGGCTTGCGCCAAGTACTGCGTGTTGGGCAACACATGATATTGTTAACGGTATGGGTGAAGGGGCGCAGAAGTTCTGGTTGAAAAACAACCTGATCGCCCAAATACCGGGGGCCGGTGGGGCCGCGGGCAAAGCCTATTCCGTTGACTGGGCGTTGGCCGGCAAGAATGTTTTGCTGCATCCCGAAGGGGCCGTGGGCTGGCATGGCGATCTGATCGGGCACATCTATCCGGGTGCGATTGATATGGCGATTGAAGCGGCCAAACGGGCTGAAAAAGACAGGCAGGTTCTGGTTGCTCCGGTTATTTGGAAACTGAAATATACCCGTGATGTGACAAAGGCTTTACATAAAGAAATGGACTATGTGGAAAAATCGCTTGAGTTGCCGCATACGTCACATGAAGACGATCTGGCCAAACGGCTTTATAATACCTGCTGTTCTATTCTGGCAAAAAGCGAAGCCCATTACGGTGTGAAACCAAAGGACGCACATTTCTTTGTGCGCCAGAACAATCTGATCGCCGAAATACTGCCTATTCTGGGCAAAGAACTTGACCAATTAGGGGCAGAGACAGCCCCCGGTAAAACCACAACCGATCTGATACGTCGCGGGGAGCGCTGGTTGCGCACGGTGGACAGGAAATCAAAGGATGCGAAATCCATCGTCGCCCTGACCAAGGATTTGCGCCAGTTGTTGCGTTTTTTGCCAAGCTTTTATACGGGAAAACATATCACCCAAGAACATATCGGGGAATGTATCAAACGTATCCGTCACGATTATTGTAAAGGTACGCTGCGCGATACGCTGAACAGTTTTATCCCACAACCAGCAGGGCCACGCACGGCATATGTCCGTACCCCCGAACCGATCCTTATCAGCCCCGACACACAGGCCGAAGACGTACTGATGCTGCTAGAAAAGCTGCGCTTAAGGATGCAAACCACGCTGGATGAGATCAATACCGATCTGGATGCAATGGGTGATACTATCACTTATCGCAATGTTTTTTTGCAGTAGGTTATTCGTCAGTTGGGCGCATAGCCGCGATCACTACTGCCATATATTTCATAAACTGCGCCTGCTCTTCCACTGTCAGGCCAGATAGTGCCTGCGCATTCTGTTGCTGTGCCGCGGCATAAGCCGGATCACGCATGGCTTTGGCCTGATCAGTCAGCCAGATCTGTTGCGCACGCGCGTCATTGGGGTGGGCGGTGCGGCGGATCAGCTTGTCGCGTTCCATACGGTTTAACGTGTTGGCAATGGTGGCCTGCTCAATATCCAGCTTTGCCACCAGTTGCTTTTGGGTGATACCGTCGCGGTCCCACAGTTCCAACAAAATGGGGAGCTGCCCCAACACAATCCCGATCGGGGCAATGCGGTCTTGCAGGCCCTTGGCGAACAAGCGGGCCATATGATTTGCCAAATATCCGGCTGAGTTCATTTTATCAAAATCCATATGTGTTTTTACACTTACATAGCTTGCTATACAATAGTATATAGCTTGCTATGTAAATAAAGGTGAAAGAGATTCTCTGATGAAAATCAAAATACACGCCATTGCCGGCATAATCGGATTTTTGACAATCCTGACGTTCTGGTCATCCACACTGCTGTCCGAGGTATTTGGTTCACATGCAACAATCGCATGGGTCAAAGGTATGATATTGCAAGGCATGTTTATCTTGATCCCGGCGATGATCATTGTCGGGGCATCAGGCATGTCGCTGGGCAAGCAAAGCTTTCACCCACTGGTTGCCAAAAAGAAGAAACGTATGCCGTTTATTGCTTTGAACGGTCTGTTGATCCTGCTGCCTGCCGCATTTTTTCTGGAAGCAAAAGCCGCAGCCGGTCTCTTTGAGCGTTGTTTTTACGCGGTGCAGGCAATTGAATTGCTTGCCGGGGCCACAAACCTGACCTTGATGGGGATAAATATCCGTGACGGCTTGCGCATGACACGGCGGATTTAATGCCCGCCAATACGCCCCAGTTTAATATCGTAATCCACCGCCAAACGGTAGCTGGGGTCGTCGTTGGTTTCCACCATCAATTGCCCTGCACCGCGCAACAGGCGGTAGCAGTCTTTTGAAAGGTGGCGCAGTTTCAGGGTTTTGCCGGCTTTGGCGTAATTATCCGCAACCGCCTCGATGGCTTGCAGGGCAGACTGATCGACAACGCGGGATTGTTGGAAATCTAGAATGACCGTATCGGGATCATTTTCAGGATCGAACATTTCCTGAAAGTGGGTGGCAGAACCAAAGAATAACGGCCCTTGGATGTCATAGACCAACGCGCCTTTTTCAGTTTTGGATGGGTGCGGGCGGGCTTGGATTTGTGCTGCTGCATTCCATGCGTAAACCAACGCGGATGTGATGACACCAACGACCACGGCTGTAGCAAGGTCATGGGCTACAGTCACGCCTGTGACCAGCAGAATTACCAGTGCGTCAGACATCGGGATACGGCGCATCAGGCGGATCGATTGCCATGCAAACGTGCCGATCACCACCATGAACATTACGCCCACTAGGGCGGCCAAGGGGATCATCTCAATAATACCACTGGCAAACAGGATGAAGATCAACAGGAAGATTGCGGCGGCAATGCCTGATAGGCGGGTGCGGCCACCGGAATTGACGTTGATCATCGATTGCCCGATCATTGCACAACCACCCATGCCACCAAAGAAACCAGTGACCAGATTGGCACTGCCCTGTGCGATACATTCTTTTGATGCACCACCACGCTGGCGGGTGATCTCGCCCACAAGGTTCAAGGTCAAAAGGCTTTCAATCAGACCGATAGCCGCCAGAATAACCGCATATGGGAAGATGATGACAAGTGTTTCCAGATTGAACGGGACGGATGGAATAGCAAACTGCGGTAGGCCGCCTTTAACAGAGGCCAAGTCGCCCACGCGTGGTACTGGAATATCAAAGAGAATGACCGCCGCCGCAACCAGACCGATGGCAGCCAAGGGGGCAGGGATTAGTTTGGTGATCTTGGGTGTGGCCCAGATAATGCCCATAGTGGCGCCAACTAAGCCTAAGGTGATGTAAAGCGTGGTGCCTGACATCCAGACGTGATGCCCGTCAGGCCCTGCTACTTTGAATTGTTCCATTTGGGCCAGAAAAATCACAATCGCAAGACCGTTGACGAAGCCAAGCATCACCGGGTGCGGCACCATACGGATGAATTTGCCCAGTTTGAAAATACCTGCAAGCAGTTGAAGAATTCCCATCAGAACCACAGTGGCAAACAGGTATTGCACGCCGTGCTGGGCGACAAGGGGCACCATCACAACCGCCAAAGCGCCTGTGGCGCCTGAGATCATGCCGGGACGTCCACCGAAAACAGCCGTGATCAGCCCGACGATAAAGGCGGCATATAACCCGACCAACGGGTCGACGCCTGCGACAAAGGCAAAAGCTATCGCCTCGGGGACAAGGGCAAGGGCAACGGTCAGGCCGGATAGTATCTCGATCCTTGACTGACCAAAAGACAGGGTAGTCTGGTTGCCGTTTGCGTCCTCTTTGCGAAAAGCGCGGGCGAAATCGGAAATAGTAGTGAAACGGGCCACGAATGCGTCCTAATCATGTAAGTTTTCTCGCGTGTAGCGAAGCCGGGCTGATTGTGAAAGGGGTTAGTTTGACCAAATGCAGCTTCCCGACATCGGTATGTCGCTTTTTTAATGGATTATCTGTCGAAACGGGGCATTGTGGGCAAAATGGAGATATGGATGAAAGTTGCTGTTTGCCGTGAGTTTGAAAAACCTTTGGTTATTGAAGACGCCAGCTTGGCCCCTGTCGGGGTAGGGCAGGTGCATGTCAAAGTCGCGGCCTGTGCGATCTGTCATTCGGATATTATGTTTGCAACAGGCGCTTGGGGCGGGCATTTGCCTGCCGTATACGGGCATGAAGCGGCAGGAACGGTTTTATCCGTTGGTGCCGGTGTTGACGGGGTTGCCCCGGGCGATGCAGTTCTGGTCACCCTGATCCGGTCTTGCGGGGTTTGCCCGACCTGTTCGGATGGCCACCCGACAAATTGCGAAACGACTTACGACCGAGTTGGGTCTTCACCTTTGCGCGGGGCGGATGGTGAGGTTTTGGAACACGGGTTGGCAACGGCAGCTTTTGCAGAGGAAGTGATCGTTGATCAAAGTCAGGTGATCGGCCTGCCGGACGGTATTGCAATGGACGCGGCCAGCCTGCTGGCGTGCGGTGCGATCACCGGTATTGGCGCGGTGACAAATGCGGCTGCGATGCCAAAAGGTGCCAGTGCTGTGGTTATGGGTGCGGGTGGTGTGGGACTGAACACAATCCAGGGTGCGGCACTTGCAGGGGCCTCATGCGTGATTGCGTTGGACATATCGCAAGAAAAGCTGGACGGCGCACTGGAATTTGGCGCGACCCATGTGGTCAATGCAACCGACAAGGATGTTGTGGCGCAAATACACGCGATCAACGGCGGGCGCGGTGTGGATTATGTGTTTGTGACCGTGGGCGCGATTGCGGCCTATAATGCGGCATTAACCTATCTGGCCGCGCGTGGTGAATTGGTGATGGTCGGTATGACGGCAAGCGGTCAGGAAATGGGGATTGAACCGGTGGAGGTTGCAGGTATGAGCCAGGTTTTGCGCGGCACAAAGATGGGTGATACGG
>CAXMSA010000119.1:0-6097 GCA_964195605.1 uncultured Amylibacter sp. | reverse complement strand
TCCCCGTCATCGGTGCGCTACCCGCAGCATTGGCCACCGCCGAAGCTTCTTGTGACTTGATCTGTCCCAAAGAATGCGGTGCGGAAGCGGCTTGGGTGGGATCTGTGAACGTGATTGCCCCCGCGAACCTGTTGCAGGTGATGAACCATTTCAACGGCAAACAAGTATTGAAATCGGCCGAACCCGGTGAGGTAATCAAAGATCACGAAGAACGCGACTTGTCTGATGTAAATGGGCAGGAACGCGCTAAACGAGCGATGGAGATCGCCAAAGCCATAGAGGTAAGGGCCGCACGTACCTTTTCCTTGGCTTCCGACACCGCCTTGTCAGGCAGACCAACGATATTGAAAGCGGGCAAGCCCGGGGCGAGTGCGCATTGCACTTCGATGATGCGGGCCTCAACCCCTAAAAAAGCGACTGTATAGGCGCGTGCTACCATTTACCAACCTTCGTATTAAGTTTGGTTAACGGTAAGGTTAGATTGGTTTATTTTTGGTAAATTTCCATAAAACCACCCCAAGCTGCGGCATCTGCCACGGTTTTGTCGCGGCAAAATGGGTTGCAAAAGCCGAAAATACGGTCATCCAGCTTCAGATAATCTGTGACGGGGTCGCCTGAATAGGGGCAGTTTGTGTTTTCCGAGGGGCCTTTGACCACGGCTTTGGCAGGCAAAGTTGCGGGGCCGGGCCATACGGCTTCGGGTAGATCGTTGTCATAACCCGGTTGGATATAGTTATCGGCTAGACCCATGGCGCGCCAGCGGCGAAATGATGGATCGCCCAAGTGGGCTTGGATATAGGCGTCAGATACAGCGTTTCTAGGCAGATTGAAGGTGGCAAAGCGTGTGGCGACGGGGGCATAAAAAACATCTGCAATCGTGTATGCACCAAACAACCACGGGCCGTTTGCACCGAACTGTTTGCGGGCGATTGCCCATAGGTGTTCAATGCGTGCGACATCGCTTAAAACTGCATCCGAGGGTTTAAAATCGGGATAATGACGCCGTAGGTTCATTGTGCAATCAGTGCGCAGATTGGTGAAAGATGAATGCATTTCAGCGACCATATTACGTGCCAATGCGCGTGCCGCAGGATCGCTGGGCCACATGTTTATTTCGGGATGCCGTTCGGCCAGGGTTTCAGCCATGGCGATTGTGTCTTGCACGACAATACCGTCGAATTTCATTGCGGGCACTAGTCTTGCAGGCGCAAAACTTGCCAGCATATTTGTGAAATCGTCACAATACATGCGCGCGGAATGCACCTTAACGGGCAGGCCGAATTTTTCGAATAAAAGCCAGCCGCGTAGCGACCAGCTGGAGTAGGTGCGATCACCAATTGCGAGCTCATAAGTCATGCAAGTCAGTATGGGGGGCTTTCGGAAAAATGTAAAAACATGTTTCGTGATACGGTTGATCAAGGTTTGTGATTAACACCCAAAATACGCCAGGCATCGCCCAAATGTTCAAGCCGCGTCACAGACAGGTTGTCTATCTGAAAGCTGGTGGCGGCTTTGGCACTCATGTTGCCAGCAAGCTGAAGTTGGGTCAGAATTACGCCGTAATGCGCAACAATCACAATATCGCGGGCTTTATGTGTCTGGCAAAGAGCGTTCACTTCGGTTGTGACACGCGTGGCGACCTGGTTCCAGCTTTCACCGTTTGGGGCCTTTATATCGCCTGGCGTGTCCCAGAATGTGCGAATTTGATCCGGGTGCGTGGTTGAGATGTCATCAAAGCTTTTGTCTTCCCAATCGCCAAAATGAAACTCGCGCAGGGTATGGCGCGGGTTCAAATGTTCGCGTGTGCCAACGATGGCTTTGGCCGTTGTTACGCAACGTGTCAGATCAGATGATACCACAAGGGCATCTTTGGGCAGGTGCGCATCCAGCCGTGCGATCTGATCTGTGTCAGACAGATCAGCGGGTGCATCTGTCCAGCCTATCATGGTTTTTTTATGTGTCGGGCCATGACGCACCCACCAGAAACGGGTCATTGTGGCAACTGCCCTTTCAGGGCAAGCGGCAGACCTGCGGTGACCAGTACAACAAGATCGGCTATTGCGGCCAGTTGTTGGTTTAACTCACCTTGTTGCTGGCGGAACTGGCGGGCCAATTTATTGTCAGGCACAACACCTTGGCCAACCTCGTTGGTGACGATGATGATTGTGCCGCCAAAATCTTGCATGCCAGCAATCAAACTGTCTTTTGCCGCGTTTAAATCATGTGCACCCAGCAGAATATTGGATAACCAAATTGTGGCGCAATCCAATAGCACGATGTTTGGCTGTTCAATTTGCTTCAATGCGTCCCATGGGGCAAGCGGTTCTTCGTAAGTATCCCATTTCGCGCCGCGCTGGGCTTGATGATTGGCGATTTTCCGCCTCATTTCATCATCAAAGGCTTGTGCTGTAGCAATATATGAACGTGGCTTACTACTTGAAAACACAAGATCTTCTGCAAACCGAGACTTCCCCGATGCCGCGCCACCAATCACCAATGTTAGTTTTGGTAATGTAATCTTCATCACATCCTCGTGTTTGCTCTTCACATTCACCCAATTATTAAGTCAGATAGATGCAAATAACCAGAGAGATGGTTGGAGGATATTATGTCTAGAAACATAGAACCAAATAAAACGTTAACGAAACGCGCGATGAAGGCTGAACTTCTGGACGCAAAAACTGAATATGCGCTGGCTGTGGCTTGGCGCGATAACCGTGATGAGGCGGCTTTGCACCGTCTGATCACCGCATATATGCGTCTGGCTGTGTCCATGGCGATGAAGTTTAAGCGTTATTCTGTGTCACAACAGGATTTGACCCAAGAGGCAGGTGTCGGGCTGATGAAAGCGGCGGAAAAGTTTGATCCAGATAGGGGATTTCGCTTTTCGACCTATGCCCAATGGTGGATCAAGGCCGCGATGCAAGAGTTCGTTATGCGCAACTGGTCAATGGTACGCACAGGCACCACGACGTCACAAAAATCGCTGTTTTTTAATTTGAAACGGGTTCAGGCCAAGATTGAGCGTGAGGCGCAGCAAAATGGTAAAGCGTTAAGCTTAGCTGAAAAAGATGTGCTGATTGCCGAAGAAATCGGTGTGCCCTTGCGGGATGTTGAAATGATGCAAGGGCGCATGTCTGGCGGGGATTTTTCGTTGAACGCGCCGCAATCCTCTGATGAGGAAACCCGCGAGTGGATGGATACGTTAGAAGATACCAGCCCGCAATCTGCCGAAGTGGTGGAGCGTGAACAGGATCTGATGACCATGCGCGGTTGGATCAATAAAGCAATGAATGCATTGAATGATCGTGAAAAATACATCATTTCGCAACGTAAAATGGCGGATGAAACCCGCACACTGGAAAGCATTGGCAAAGAACTGGGCCTGTCAAAAGAGCGTGTTCGTCAGGTAGAGGCCCTGGCTTTGGAAAAACTGCGCAAGCGGTTGGAAACTGATGTGGGTAAAGCGGCAAGGGTTTTGGTTGACGCTTAATCTTGCGCCTGATCGTTTGCGGCTTTACATAGGTTCCAACCAACTGGAACGGAACACAGATGTTATCTGGTCGTAAAATTCTGCTTATTATAGGCGGCGGTATTGCCGCCTATAAAAGCCTTGATCTGATCCGCCGTTTGCGTGAACGCGGCGCATCGGTGGTGCCTGTTCTGACCAAAGGCGGGGCAGAGTTTGTCACACCTTTATCAGTGGCTGCATTGGCAGGTGAAAAGCTGTACCGTGATTTATTTGATTTGGGCGATGAGGCCGAAATGGGCCATATCCAGTTGTCACGGGCAGCTGATTTGATCGTTGTCGCCCCTGCCACGGCTGATTTGATGGGCAAGATGGCGAACGGGCAGGCCAATGATCTGGCCTCTACGCTTTTATTGGCCACTGATAAACGCGTGTTGCTGGCACCTGCGATGAATGTGCGGATGTGGGAACATGCGGCGACAAAGCGCAATGCAGCAAAGTTGAAACAGGACGGTATCTTGTTTGTCGGGCCTGATGAGGGCGATATGGCTTGCGGTGAATATGGCCCCGGTCGTATGGCCGAACCGTTGGCGATTGTGGCCGCTGTTGAAGATGCTTTGCTGAATGGTCCTTTGAAAGGGCGCCATGTTCTGGTGACATCCGGCCCCACGCATGAGCCGATTGATCCGGTGCGCTATATTGCGAACCGTTCATCGGGGGCGCAAGGGGCGGCAATTGCTAATGCACTTGTAGCCCTTGGGGCTAAGGTGACTTTCGTAACCGGGCCTGCAAGGGCTGATATGCCTGCGGGCTGTGTAATCATACCTGTTGAAACGGCTGATGAAATGCTGGCAGCCGTGCAAGATGCCTTGCCTGCGGATGCAGCCATATTTGCGGCGGCGGTGGCCGACTGGAAGGTTGCGAATGCAACTGGCAAAAAAATAAAGAAGACCAAAGGGGCAGGATTGCCCGCTTTGGAATTTGCCGAGAACCCTGATATTTTGCGCACTGTGTCAAATATGGGCAAGAACCGCCCGAAATTGGTTGTGGGCTTTGCCGCTGAAACCGATGATGTGCTGGAAAATGCCACGGCCAAACGTAAACGCAAGGGCTGTGATTGGATTGTGGCCAATGATGTGTCACCTGAAACCGGCATCATGGGGGGCAGCGAAAATGATGTAACCCTGATTACACAAGGAACTACCGAAAACTGGCCACGTATGGGTAAAGATGCGGTTGGGCAAAAGCTGGCGCAAAAAATTGCGGATGAGTTGAAATGACAGATATTACCATAAACATAATGCGTATTGCGGGGTCTGACCCGGTTATTCCCTTGCCTACCTATGCAACGGCTGGTGCGGCGGGTATGGATTTGCGGGCTAATCTTAAAGAGGATTTGCGCCGTAGCGGCGTGACCTTGCAAACCGGTGAACGCGCACTTATCCCCACTGGGTTGGCCTTTGCTTTACCTATCGGGTTTGAGGCACAGATCAGGCCGCGTTCTGGCCTTGCGTGGAAAAACGGGGTGTCAATTGTGAACGGCCCCGGCACGGTTGATTGGGATTACCGTGGTGAGGTGAGCGTTGTGCTGATCAACCACGGGGCGGAACCATTTAAGATCAATCATGGTGATCGCATCGCGCAAGTGGTGTTTGCACCCGTGACCCGTATGGCATTTCAACAGGTCGATGATTTGGATGAAACCATGCGTGGTACGGGTGGTTACGGGTCAACAGGCCAAGACTAGATGAACATTCTAGGTATCAATTTTAGCCCTGAGCAGTTGCAGTTCAGTGTCATGCTGCTGTTAATCATCGGGGTCTTGCTTTATATCCGTTTTTTGCGAAAGTACCGCAAATCAAAGCAAGTTCAGGAACCGCAAAAGATGACCCAAGATCAGATGTCCGACACTGAAGTGGAACGTTATGCGCGTCATCTGATCTTGCGCGAAGTTGGCGGGGCAGGTCAGCAAAAACTGCGTAAATCACGGGTTCTGGTGATCGGCGCAGGTGGTCTGGGCTCACCTGTTTTGCAGTATCTGGCCGCGGCAGGTGTGGGGACGTTAGGCGTGATTGATGATGATATTGTCAGCCTGTCGAACCTGCAACGCCAAGTCCTGTTTGATGAAGATCAGCTGGATATGCCCAAGGTTTTTGCAGCCAAATCCAAGCTGGAAGCGCTTAACCCGCATATCACCATCCGCCCTTATAATCGCCGTTTAACGCAAACCGATGCGCAGGATTTATTTGCGGATTATGATCTGGTTCTAGATGGCACCGATAATTACAAAACCCGGGCTTTGGTCAATGCGACCTGTGTCGCGGGCAAGACGCCGCTGATCTCTGGTGCGATCAGCCAATGGGAAGGGCAGGTGTCACTGTTTGACCCTGCCAATGGCACACCGTGTTATGCCTGCATTTTCCCCGAAGAACCTGCCGACGGTCTGGCCCCAAGCTGTGCACAGGCCGGTGTGATGGGGGCTTTGCCGGGTATTATAGGATCAATCATGGCTGCGGAAGCGATCAAACACATCACGGGGGCGGGGCAGACGCTTGCGGGTGAAATGTTGATATTTGACGCGCTTTACGGGGAAAGCCGCAAAATCGGGTTACAAAGATCGGCCGAATG
>CAXMSA010000118.1:0-6158 GCA_964195605.1 uncultured Amylibacter sp. | reverse complement strand
TTCCGCAGCCGTTACCAACGGCTGCACCGCTAAATATCCGTCGCGTTTCTGTGGTGTTTTCATCCCCAGAATGGACCCAGAAACCTGTGTACGCAGAACCTGTGCTGTGCCACCACCAATGGTGAACATACGTGCATCGCGCACCATGCGCTCTAGCGGGCGGTTGCGTGAGTAGCCTGCGGCGCCATGAAGTTGCAGCGCATCATTGGTTACTTTAACGGCAGTTTCTGAAGCAAGAATTTTAGCCTGTGCGGCTTCGCGCATGTCAGGAAACCCCGAACCCGCATTCATTGCAGCCATATGGATCAAGCTACGTGATGCGCAAAGACCTATAGACATATCAGCCAGCATCCATTGCAGCCCTTGAAATTCAGCGATCGGGCGACCAAACTGTTCACGTGTTTTCACATAAGCAAGTGCATGTTCATAAGCCCCCTGTGCAATGCCAATCGCCACGGATGCAGCCCCGATACGTTGCCCGTTATAAGCAGTCATCAAACCGGCAAAGCCTTTGCGCAGGCCCTGAGGCGGGATAATAACCATATCTTCGGCTACTTCCAGATTTTCCATATGAACTTCGGTTTCAGGGATGCCGCGCAGGCCCATAGCAGGCTCTCGTTTGCCAATTATCAGGCCCTTTTCACCTTGTAGAACGATAAACCCGCCAATCCCCATATCGCAGCCATCTTCAATCACACGGGCAAAAATCAGGTGCAATTTTGACACCCCTCCCCCTGTGATCCAGTGCTTTGTGCCGTTCAAAATATAGTGCCCTTGCTTTTTAACAGCTGTCGTCGTCATTTCGGTTGCAGCACTTCCCGCACCCGGCTCAGTGATGCAAATCGCCGGTTTATCACCTGCTAAAACCAGATTTGCTGCCAGTATTTTTTGCGCTTCAGAGCCATATTGCATAATCGCGCCAACCGCACCCATATTGGCCTCGACCACAATACGTGCTGTCACACCACAAACCTTGGCTATTTCCTCGACAACCAAAACCGCATGCATATATGTCAGCCCTTTGCCGCCATATTCTTTCGGGATTGTCATGCCCATAAAGCCGGATCTGGTAAGGTGTTTAATGTTATCCCACGGATATTGCTCAGATTTATCCACTTCTGCGGCCTTATGTGCAAAGTGGATTTCAGCGGCGTGACGCGCCGCGGCTTGAAGTTCACGGTGTGTATCATCCAGATAAAACATATCTATAGCTTTCCTGTGCATGTGTTTCACCGCCAATATACCTTGTTATATATATTAATCATAAAGAATTGTTTTTACTTATTAGATTAATAACGCTAATATTATATATGTTACTCACACACTTAAAGACCCTAATCGCAATTCAAAAAGGCGGCAGCTTTTCTGCTGCAGCCGACATCGTGCATCTTAGCCATTCAGCCATAAGCATTCAGATGCGTCAGCTGGAAGAGAAAACCGGGTTAGTTCTTTTTGAAAAAGGCCGACGACCTGCCACGCTTACACCGATTGGCCGGCAATTCCTGTTAAAGGCAATGGATGTTTCAAAAGCGGTTGACCAGCTTAGCTTTATTGGCCGTGAAGATATAACCTCAGGATCCATTTCCATCGGTTTTGTGCCAACAACCCTGCAAACAATTTTACCCATAGCACTTGCAGAATTGCGCCGCCGATACCCTGATCTGCGGGTTTCGGTCATTTCAGGCTTATCAGGTGCGCTTGCACAGGCTGTAGTCGAACAAACATTGGACTTTGCCTTTTTGACCGCCCCCACAGAACCCCAAACTGACCTGCATATAACGATGATTGCGCAAGAACCTTTTGCGATTATTTCCAGTCTGGATTGCCCGCTTACACGTAATCCGTATGATCTGTTCCTAAGCCAACCTTTCATCGCATTCAGCCATCAGTCATGGCTAGGCCAACAGATAAAATCACATCTGGCAGAGGCAGGTGTTTCTTTTGACCCGACCATTGAACTGGACAGTATTGATGCGGTCGAAAACCTTGTGGCTTTAGGCCATGGGGTTTCCATTGTTCCCGTAAGAACTTTGGCCCCCGCACATCCAGAACTGTGTTATACCAAAGCGCCCGGCAGCCCTGCCCCTGCGCGTCGTTTAACCTTGGCGTCGCACCGTCAAGCCACACGTAAAACCTTACATGATGTTATCGTCGATATTGTGATTAAGAGTGCAGATGCTTGATTGCCAAATGCTGGCTTAAGAACACTTGCCCTATAATGCGGTTAGTAACGGCGATATGGGGCGTGAGGATTTAAGTGGATCAATGATCGCAATATTCAGATTGCTGCTGCGGCTTTGATGTCTTTTTCAGTCAGTTGTACACTGACCAAAATTTTATCGGTAATATGTTTTGCGTCCATTATATTTCCCTACGAATGGTATGTTAAAGTTTATTAAGCGGTACTTTTAATTGCGGATTGCCATCCTCATCGGTCGGCACAACACCTGCGCGCATATTCACCTGCAAAGACGGAATAATAAGTTTGGGCATACCAAGTTGAGCATCACGTTCGGTGCGAAATTTAACAAAATCTGCCTTGGTTTTGCCCTCACCCACATGGATATTATGCTTTTTTTCTTCACCCACAGTGGTTTCCCATTTGATATCGCGGCCATTGGGACCGTAATCATGACATATGAAAAGTCGCATCTCATCGGGCAGGCTTAGAACCTTTTGAATGCTATCATATAAGGCTTCAGCCGAGCCACCCGGAAAGTCACATCGGGCAGAACCACCATCGGGCATGAACAATGTGTCCCCCACAAAGGCGGCATTACCTATTACATGAACCATACAGGCAGGTGTGTGGCCGGGCGTATGAATGACAAAAGCATCCATATTCCCAACTCTGTAAGTTGTACCATCAGCGAAAAGCACATCAAACTGACTGCCGTCGCGTTGAAACTCAGTATCTTCATTGAAAAATTTGCCGAACACATCTTGGATGATGGTAATGCCTTCACCAACACCCATTTTACCGCCAAGTTTATCTTGTATATATGGTGCCGCAGACAAATGGTCGGCATGGACATGACTTTCAATAACCCACTGCAACTCCAGATCGTTTTGCTGGATAAACGCAATCATGCGATCGGCATGTTCATATGTGATAGCCCCCGCAGCCATATCAATATCCATCACGCTGTCGATAATGGCGCAAGCATTTGATGTAGGATCTTTGACCACATAAGAAATGGTGTTTGTAGCATCGTCAAAAAAGGCCTTAACCTCTGGCGTCACGGTCATATTAACGGTGTATTTAGACATCATTCTCTCTTTATGTGGTCAAACTTTAGTGGTTTATAGTTATATTTTGCAGGCGCGAATACCGATAATACGGTAAAGTGGTAAAAGCTAAAAACCGCTGTGGCAACCAGCACGGCAGCCACAATTACAGAAGGTTTTCAGGTGCCTTGCCCGGTCCAAAGATCACAGTATCCTTTGGAACGGTCAACACTTGGGTTTCAGCAAGCAACTGCTCTTTCAGCGATTGCGGCAGGTTGGACAGACCTTCAAAACGTGAAATCCAATCCATCCTACCAGCGCCGTGTTGCGGCTATATAGGCCTCGGCCTCTTTGCCGAACGTTTCTAACAGGCCTTTTTCTTCGGGGATCACAAAGCGGGTATGTAAGATCCATATAAGCCCAAAAAAGGGGATGAACCCTAACGTGTTACCCACATTGAAAACACTGCCAAAACAAATGATTACCAGACCTAAGTAAATCGGGTTTCGTGATATTTTAAACGGGCCTTCCACCAAAAGTGTGGTGGCCGCATGATGTGGTTCAATCGTGGTTTTTTTGCGAAAAAACCAAAGCGCTGACCAAAGGATCAGACCAAGGCCAATGGCTTGAAAGCTGTAGCCAACCCATGAGTTTGGAAAATCAAACAGAAAATACGGCACCACCCAGTTTAACAGATATATTATGCCGATAGCGGCCACTGTCCAGACAGGCGGAAGATCGGGGAAGTTTTTCATGGGGTAAGTCTAGGGGCTAGCCCCATGCGTTTCAATAGCCCTTATTCGTCAATGGCTTGTTTTACAATGCCTGACAATAATGTCTGCACCTCTTGCATTACCCCTTGCGGGTAGTTGCGGTGGCCAATTTTAACGCCGTCTTCATTTTCAAAAACAAATATTGAATATGGGCAATGCGCAATATTCAAAGGATCCGCTTCCATCATTTTGTGCGATACAACCGCAGAGCAGAACAGGAATATATCTGCCGCTTTAAAAATTTCCTTGGTCGCGCCAAGATCAGCCCCAGTACGGTTCAGCATCTCGCCAGTGTGGCTGACATAATCGATCACCAGCCCTTGGCTGACAATCGCATCTTCAACACTAAACGTGGCGTCATCAAAACTACCGTCATAGGAATAAACCACGGGCGGTTCTGCATTGGCTTGGCTTGAAATAAGGGCCGTAATTATGAGTATAAGAAACTTTTTCATATCTATATCCTTAAGCGATAATTATAAAAATCAACATGATCAATGTATGGCCCTGCCCAAATCGTAGATTAGCCGAACATATCGGCTGTGATGCCGCTATACCAACCAACGCTTTCTTCATACGTGGTTTGACGTGTCTCGGCACTTTCGCCAAGTTTTGAAACAAATCCGTCGATTTTCGCGATCTTTTCATCAGTGGCTTTATAAGTTGCACCAATTTTCACACCATCATTGGTATTAATCAATGACCAACATGTGTTTGAGAACTTGGCAGGAAACACTTTAGACCCACTCAAGGCACCGCGCACCGCATTTGCACAAACCTTTGCCTGTGAATTGGCTGAAAATCCGGATTTTGGCATATCACCTTGTTGGGCAGAATCCCCTAGAACATAGATATTAGCATCCATTTTAGATGACATATCTGCGGCATTTACAGGGGCCCAACCTTTATCATTGGTCACACCGGCAATCTCCGCGATATGGCCCGCTTTCATAGCCGGAATAACATTACAGACATCAACTTTGGTCACTTCGCCATCAATTGAAAGTGTCATCTCATCTGGATTAACCGCCACAATATCGCCGCCAAAATCAGGGCCAACCCATTCGATCATACCGTCATAATGTTCTGCCCAGCCATCTTGGAACAAGTCCATTTTTGAAAACCTCGGTTTGGGGTCAGCGATTAGAATTTTTGCTGTCGGGTTTTTCTCTTTCAGCATATGTGCAACCATTGAAACCCGCTCATAAGGCCCGGGCGGGCAGCGGAACGGGTTGGGTGGGGCAACCATTGCATAAGTACCACCCTGAGGCATCGCCTCAACCTGTGCTTTCAACAGCTGGGTTTGTGAACCCGCTTTAAAAGCATGCGGCATTTTATTTTGGGCCGATATATCCCAACCTTCAACCGCATTATCGACGAAATCAATGCCGGGTGATAAGATCAAACGGTCATATGGCACATTACCACCCCCCGCCAAAGTCACAGTTTTTGCATCCCGATCAACGCCAATAACCCAGTCATGTACAACATTAATACCAAAATCAGCAGCCAGTTTGCCATATGTGTGGCCAATAGAGCTGAAATCACGTAAGCCCCCGATATACAGATTTGAAAAAAAGCAGGTGTAATAGGTGCGCGTAGGTTCGATTAACGTCACATCAATCGCCCCCTTGCTGTCTTTTGCGATATAACGTGCAGCGGTAGCCCCGCCTGCCCCGCCACCAACAACCACAACCTTTGGCTTGGTGCTTGCAGACAACATCAATGGTGCTGATAACGATGCGGTGGCCGCAACAGTTGTTCCCATAAACAATCGTCTATTCAGCTTCATCTTAGGTCCTCCTCAGAACATGTGCCTTAGGGTACGCTTTGAAAATATGCAGCGAGGGCTGCAATTTCTGTGTTGGATAACGCGCCTGCGTGTTGTTGCATCACAGGGTTTTCGCGGTGTTTATTTTTGTATGCATGTAAAATGGCACCCCCGAAGAGTGCCGTTTTAATCATTGTAATAGGTTGATATTAATCATTGTAATAGGTTGATATTATTGCGAAACTGATTTTAAATAAGCAATAATACCGTCTAAGTTCTCTTCTTTTTTCAAACCATTAAAAGACATTTTTGTCTTTTTAATCATCGCTTTTGGTTTTTTCAGAAACTCGCGAAGTTTCGCTTCATCCCAAACCAGCCCGTCACCC
>CAXMSA010000117.1:0-6191 GCA_964195605.1 uncultured Amylibacter sp. | reverse complement strand
AAACCGGCTTGCGCGCCTTACAAACATAACGCCCATGCAAGATCATCCAGTGATGCGCATGGTGTTGAAATTCCGCAGGAATGTGATCCTCGATAGCGCGTTCCACTTGCACCACATCCTTGCCCACAGCAACACCTGTACGGTTGCCAAAGCGCAAAATATGCGTGTCCACCGCCTGTGCGGGTTGCTTGAACCACATGTTCAGCACCACATTCGCGGTCTTGCGTCCCACACCTGGCAGGCTTTCAAGGGCGGCACGCGATGACGGCACGATGCTGCTATAATCATCCACCAAAATTTGGCTCATCTTCATCACGTTCTTGGCTTTTTGCCGAAACAACCCAATGGTTTTGATATGTTCAGTCAGGCCTTCAATGCCCAAATCCAACATTTGTTGCGGCGCATCAACTTTTGCAAATAACGCTTCTGTTGCCTTGTTCACACCCACATCAGTAGCCTGCGCCGACAGGGCCACTGCAACAACCAACGTATAAGCGTTGGTGTGGTTCAGCTCGCCCTTGGGTTCCGGCTCTTCGGCTTGAAACCGGCGAAAAATCTCAGAGATTGTGTGATAGTTTAATTGTTTTACCATGCAGGGTTAGTGACACATGAAACCAGTAAGGCCAAGCCTTTACCCGCAAGAAACGGGTGGCAGTTCTGATGTCGTTGCCGCATGATCCCACTATGACCCAAGATCCTTATCATTACGCCCTGATTGCACGCGCCATCGATCACATCGGTGACACTGTGCAAGAGCAGCCGAAACTCAATGATGTTGCCGCCGCAGTTGGCCTGTCGCCGATGCATTTCCAACGCGTATTCTCACAATGGGCAGGTGTCAGCCCGAAGCGGTTTCAGCAATATCTAACCCTGAGCCATGCCAAAACCCTGTTGAATGATCGTTTTACCGTGCTGGAAACCACACATGAAACCGGCCTGTCCAGCAGCAGCCGCCTGCATGATCTGTTTTTGAAATGGGAAGCGATGAGTCCTGGCGAATATGCCGGCAAAGGCACTGATCTGACGATCAACTACGGTTTTTTCTCATCGCCGTTTGGCGAAATGCTGGTGATGGGTACAAAACGCGGTATTTGTGGCTTGGCCTTCACTGCGGAAACCGGGCGGGAAAATGCGCTGACAGATTTGAAATCCCGTTGGCCAAATGCCACATTTTCTGAAGCCCCTGATAACCTTGATGTTACGGCCTTGTTGGACAGCGATAAAGCCGCCAAGCTGCATCTGATCGGTGCGCCGTTTCAAATCAAAGTCTGGGAAGCCTTACTGCACGTCCCTTCGGGGCAAGTCACCACGTATAGCGAAATCGCCCAATCCATCGGGCATCCAAAGGCGGTACGCGCGGTTGGCTCTGCTGTCGGGCGCAATCCGATCAGCTGGTTGATCCCATGCCACCGGGCGTTGCGC
The DNA here is from genome assembly GCA_964195605.1 of uncultured Amylibacter sp. Classification (GTDB taxonomy): domain Bacteria; phylum Pseudomonadota; class Alphaproteobacteria; order Rhodobacterales; family Rhodobacteraceae; genus Amylibacter. Next base: position 4,769 of record CAXMSA010000117.1, on the reverse strand, counting down.
AAATCTGGCGGCTTGGGCGGATATCATTGGGGTCTGCCAGTCAAACGCGCTTTGCTGGCATGGGAGTCCGCACGATTTGATGCCCAAGAGCCATTTGTGTAACTGTTGCGCAAAAACACGCCAATTTTGTTAAGTTTTCATAAAACCCTTGAAAATTAGCCTGTACACTCTTCTATGGTTGTAAATAACAAAAAAATATGAGGCAACTATGAGACATTCCCCCAAGGCCATTGGCCTAAGTATATTTTGTGCCTTCCTGTTAACTGCTTGCGAAAGCATTGATAATAGCCCACATGAAAAGACCATAAAAGGTGCCGGTGTTGGTGCCGCCACAGGTGCGGTTGCGGGTGCTGTTCTGGGCGATGACAAACAAGATATTATTCTGGGTACAGTAGTAGGGGCTGTTTTAGGCGGCGTTGTTGGCAGCACACAAGAATAATAAAAAGACTATAAGAAAGAGGCAAAAATGAAAAAATCTCACAAAGTCGTTGGCCTAAGTATTTTATGTGCATTCACATTATCCGCATGTGCAGATATCGCAACCAGCCCACAGAAAAATACCATTCAAGGTGCTGGAATTGGCGCCGCCACAGGCGCACTTGCCGGCCTGATTTTAGGTAACGATAAAAAAGATGTCATCATCGGCACCGCTGCAGGTGCAATTATTGGCGGTGTTATCGGCAACAGGTTGGACGCGCAAGAAGCCGCATTACGCAATAGCCTGACAAGCAAAGATACCATCATCCGCAACACAGGCTCAGAGCTGATCGTCACTTTGCCAGAAGGCATAACTTTTGACACCAACAGCACATTTGTGCGTGAAGGCTTCCAACCTGAAATTGCTAAAATTGCAGATAACCTGAAAGAGTTTTCAGATACCACAATAGATGTCATCGGCCACACTGACAGCTCTGGCAACACAGAATATAATCAGGCCCTTTCCGCTGATCGCGCTTATGCGGTCACAAATATCCTAACCGATCAAGGTGTGGATGATGGCCGTATCATTTCATATGGGCGCGGTGAAACATCCCCGGTTGCTTCAAACGATAATGAAAATGGTAAAGCGCGAAACCGCCGTGTTGAAATCGTGATCCGCCCAGCCGCTTAAGGTATGGGCGCACAGAATGCCTGACTTAAAGGCCGTCAACTTCCTCCCTAGTTGCGGCCTTTTCTTTTGCCTGATAGGAATGCGTATTGGTCAAGTTTTCTGACCAGCGTAATATGGGGGCAGCATGCCGTTTCAAAAAATCAACCAGGAACGCGTGGCCGATACGGTTATGCACCAAATCGAACAGCTGATTTTACGTGGCATCCTGCGCCCGGGTGAACGCCTGCCATCGGAACGTGACCTGTCAGAAAAAATGAGTGTCTCACGGCCCTCATTGCGTGAAGCCATTGCTGATCTAGAAAACCGTGGCTTGCTGACCACCCGCAAAGGCTCTGGCATCTATGTGGCTGATGTTCTGGGCAGTGCCTTTTCCGAACCCCTGATCCAGTTATTCGCCAGCCATGATGAGGCTCTGTTTGATTACATATCCTTTCGGCGTGACTTGGAAGGCATGGCCGCCGAGCGTGCTGCACGGCTCGCTTCTGACACTGACCTGAAAGTGATCACCACGATTTTCAAGAAAATGGAAACGGCCCATAATAAACGCAATCCTGCGGAAGAGTCTGCTTTGGATGCTGAGTTCCACATGGCGATTATAGAGGCATCACACAATGTATTTATGCTGCACATGATGCGCTCTATGTTTGAAATGTTACGCGCCGGTGTGTTTTATAACCGCCAGGTTATGTTCAAAGTGCGCACCACGCGTGCAGCTTTGCTGGATCAACACCGCACAATACATGATGCCCTTTTCGCCCGTAAACCTGTGGCCGCGCGAAAAGCGGTAGAATCACATTTGGACTATGTCGAGAACTCCATGTTGGAAAACCGAAAAGCTGAACATAACGAAGTGGTTGCCCAACAACGCTTTGAACATGAAAAAAATCGCTAGCGTCAACTGTATGCCAATGCGTGTATGATTGTTTCCATATGCGAAACATTACACTATCATTGGCAATCAGCACATCCGCCGCTTCTGCCCAAAGTATTCCTGCACGTAATACTGATCATGATGATCAAGGCCACCAGATTACAAATTACCCTTATATTGAGCGCACAAACATATGTGTGTTACTATGCGGCAGCAGCGCGCGTGGCGGCACAATGTATTTCGGCCAATAAGAATAACAACCTTCCAAAAAGAAACCCCGCAAGATAGTTTGCTGGGTTTTATGTTTGGAGGGTTTTTACTGTTTATATGTCGCGCATTTCGGTAAAATGCCCATCCCAACCCTTGTCAAATGCCATGCTTAACCCAAAGCTGTCTGCACCTGCAGTTTCCAAACCGATGTGGCGCATAGTTATCCGTGTACCGCCTTCTATCTCATCCAATGCCCAGTGGACTTCAGTTTGTACCCCAGGGAAAGGTTTGACCGCGAAACTATAGGTCAGTGATGTATAGGGCTGCATATCCAGAACCTTACCCCAGCATAATTTGTCACCGCTTTCAGTGCCGAATAATTCATAATCCTGCCCGTTTTGCAAATCGTGCTTTGGAGCATGAAACCATTTAGCCAGTTTATCTGCTTTAGTTAAATACCCCCAAGCTACCTTTGCGTTGACGGGTAAAAATACGGTTTTTATCATTTCTGTTGGAGTCATTCTTTTTCTTCCTCATTCACAAGAGATGCCAATGCATCCAGTTTATCATCCCAAAATCGGTCAAAATAGGCGATCCATTGCATCATTGTTTGAAAGCCCGCGCGGTTCAGAGAATTGATCCGTTCACGACCGTCCGCTTTCACACTGATCAAATGTCCGTCTTCCAGAAGCTTCATATGCTTTTTCACACCCGCGCGTGTCATATCGAAATGATCAACTACTTCGCCAATGGTCATGTCTTGACCTGCCAACAGTACCAGAATTTTCTGGCGCGTTGGATCACCTAAAGCTTTGAAAGTTGTTACATTTGTTTGCATGGGTCACCTCTATATAATACCTTTTGGTATTCTATATATAGAACCTTTTAGTACTATATGTCAACAAGCAAAATAAAACCCCGTAACAATCGTTGCGAGGTTTCAAATTTTAAAGCTTAAGATGCGCTTAATGCAATTTTGCACCAACGTCTTTGATTGCAGCGTCAATCAGACTACCAGCGTCTTTTGTAGACATCTTGGCCGCAATCACCTCACCGGCAACATAAGTTGCCACAGTGATTGCTGTATCGCGCACCTCTTTGATTGCAGAGGCTTCCGCAGATGAAATCTGATCTTCTGCCGCCTGCAAGCGCCGCGCAATGGCAAGCTTTAGATCTGCCTTGGCCTGCGATGCTGCAAGCTTGGCTTCATCTTTTGCAGTTTCAACAATCCTGTTCGCCAGTTCCTGCACTTCTTTTTGCTTGCGTTCATAAGTCGCCAAAATCGCTTGGGCTTCTTCGCGCAACACACGGGCCTCATCAATTTCAGTCTTGATGCCCTCAGCGCGTTTATCCAAAATCCCGGCAACAAGGCCCGGAACTTTCAATTTCAGCAGTACAGCAACAAACAGAACAAATGCAATTGTCACAACAAATGTCGTGTTGTTCAGACTAAAGAACGGGCCGCTGGATGCAAATGCAGGGGCAGCAGTTAGTGCCAACACGGTAGGCGTGGTTAATAACTTCATCATACTACCCTTTCAACCGTACTGTTACAGCCGCTTTAACCGCTTTCGCGTCACTTGCTGCAGGCATTACCGCGTCAACAATCGCACTTGCCGTATCGGTTGCAACAACCTGAACAGCTTTGGTCGCATTGTCGCGGATTTCTTTAATCTTCACTTCGCCTTCGGCAGCTTTTGCAGAAATTTCCGCATCAGCCTTAGCAATTGCCTTATCCAGTTGTTTTTGGATTTCAGCCTTTGCTTCAGCCACAATTTCAGAGGCCGCAACGCGTGCATCGGCAAGGGCTTTGTTATAAGCTTCTTCCGCTTCAACTGCCTTGTGCTTCAGCTCTTCAGCTTTTTCCAAATCGCGTTGTATTGTGTCATACCGATCAGCCAAAACGCTTGCAATCCGTGGGATAGCAATACGGTTCAGAATAAAAAAGACCGCGACCAACGTCACCACCAACCAGAAAATCTGGTTTGGAAATGTTGTAAAATCCAGCTGCGGCATGCCGATGGCATGTTCAGATGCAGCTGCGTGTGTTTCAGATGCCATTGCACCCTCCCAAAAACTTGTTTGAACCAAGGCGGAAGCGTTACACTTCCGCCCGATAATCTAAAGGTTCGTAAAGCTTATTGAGCGTACATAAGCAGAAGAGCAACGAGGAATGAGAAAATCCCCAAAGCTTCCGCAAACGCAATACCGATAAACATTGTCGCTGTTTGACCAGCGGCTGCTGCCGGGTTGCGCAAAGCACCAGACAAGTAGTTACCTACAACGTGGCCCACACCAACGGCTGCGCCGCCCATGCCTGTACATGCTAGACCCGCACCAATCAGTGCGCCCATTTGTACCAGATCACCTTCTACTGCCATTTGATTTCTCCTTTAGATTAGAATGGCTAAAATTATTACTCGAACTTAGTGACCACCTGGATGCAATGCATCGTTTAGATAAACACAAGTCAGAATTGCGAACACGTAAGCCTGAATACAGACCACGAGCATTTCCAAGCCGTAAACGGCCATGATGGCGACAATCGGGAAAACCGAGAACACGCCCAGCGCGCCG
>CAXMSA010000116.1:0-6348 GCA_964195605.1 uncultured Amylibacter sp. | reverse complement strand
CGTCCACTCCAGTAATAAACACGCGTGGAACACTGAGCAAACTGCCACAGTCACAGTCACACTGCTTATGGTGTAAATGAGATTGCACCAGTAGTGTAATGGTGCATTAAAGAGAACCGTTGTCTCTTATAAACTAGGGGTTACGTACATAATTATAATCAGCATAACAATTATGTATTTCATTCAAGTCAAATTAGCGGCTTGCGATACGGCCTTTAAACGCTCAATCATCGCGCGTAATCCGTTTGATCTTTGCGCTGACAAATGCTGGTCCAGACCCAAGCGTGCAAATGCACTTAACGCATCAATTTTTACCGCATTTTCAACCGAATTCCCAGCATAAAGTGCTTTGAGGATGGCTATTAAACCGTTCACGATCATCGCGTCACTTTCACCGTCAAAATCCAAAATCGCCTGTGGCCCTGCCCCGTCAATTTTAGGCACGATCCAAACTTGTGAAGCACAGCCGTCAACCTTAGTCGCAGACACTTTTAAAACCGTATCAAGCGGGGTCATTGCACGGCCCAATTCGATCACATGACGATAACGATCTTCCCAATAGTCCAGAAATTCAAATGTTTCGACAATTTCTTCAAAGGTTTCTGACATGATCTGATCCAGTATTTCCACATGAAATATGACCGTAAGCGCAAAACGTCCAGCGTTTTTCTTCGTATTAGCTGCATAGAAGGCTTTTCTTTGAGGGTAACTTTGGGTATCGGTAGTGCCAAAGAAGATGGGGCGAGCCATGAAGAAGATGTTCATTAGCGTAATTACATTAGGTTTTGTTGCCGGATGCTCGGGCTTTGGCAGCCTTAGCGGCTCTGTGGGTAGCAGTACCGGCAGTTCTACAGGTAGTTCGGGTGGTAGCTCTGGTGGTAGCTCTGGTGGTTTCTTCAAGAAACGCCAAAAAGAAACCGTTTTGGAACAACGGATCCCAGCATCGGAAACACGCATTCTCATTCCGGTTGTCACTGAGGTTCAAGTCGATGCGTTTAACGGCGGCGTATTAATCAAAGCCAAAGGCACATTAGACCGTCAAGGCTATAGCAACGTTGATCTGGTCGCTCTAAACCAAGGCCTGCCAGATGAAAATGGTGTGGTCACTTATGAATTCAAAGGTGACAGACCTGAAAGCACAAAAGCCGGGCCAACACAGCGCTCGAATGAGGTTTATGCCGGTGCTTCCATTACCGCCTTACGTCTGGCTAAGGTGAAAAGCATTCGCGTTATTGCAGCCCAGAACCAGATCACCAAATCAAAATAAAGATCAGATCTGGACTATTTTTACCGAATCCTTATTTGCAGACAGGGCTATTTCGCCAGCGCAAAGCTTTAGCGCATCATTGCCAAAAACTTCACTACGCCATCCGCTAAAAGCCGGCAAGTCCCGCTCGCCACCTGCAATCGCATCAAGATCAGATGCGTTACAGATTAACTTACTGGCAACCCCTGCCTTTTCAGCACTGGCTTTCAACAAAACCCGCAACAAATCAGACAAGCCGTCGTTACCAAGTCTTTTAACACGCACCAACGGAGGTTTAGGATAATCTTCGGGGGCAACATCAGCCGCCTGTTTTACAGCGTTTATGATCCCGTCAGCAATCGCCCCGCCCCGTGCATCACGCAATAACAGACGTGATTTGCGAAGCTGCTCATGTGATTTGGGTTTGGTTGCGGCCAATTCCAGCATGGCATCGTCTTTATAGACGCGACTGCGCGGAATGTTTTTAGTCTGGGCATAAATCTCTCTGAATTGTGCAAGTTCACGCACATAGGCCAGCATCTTACCAGAGCCGTTACGGGTTTTGACCCGTCGCCATGCCTGATCGGGGATAACAGTATAAGTATCTGGATTGGTCAAAACACTTAGCTCTTCATGCACCCAAGCCTGACGTTTGGTCTTTTCAAGTCTTCGTTTCAGATGTTCATAAATCACCCGCAAATGGGTGACATCGCCTAACGCGTATACCTTTTGTTTGTCAGACAGTGGTCGGGTGCTCCAATCCGTAAAACGCGAAGATTTGTCTAATGGCGCATTTGCAATTTTACGCACTAAGGTTTCATACCCCACCTGCTCACCATAACCACAGACCATTGCGGCCACTTGGGTATCAAACAGCGGGTTTGGGATGATGCCCTTATCAACAAAGAAAATTTCTAGGTCTTGGCGGGCCGCGTGGAAAACTTTTACAACGCTTACATTTTCATACAATTCATAAAGCGGCGCCAGTGACAGCTGATCCGATAAAGGATCAATGAGAACCGCGTTCTCATCGCCCTCACCGGGAAAAGCCATCTGGATCAGGCAAAGTTTGGAATAATATGTGCGTTCACGTAAGAACTCAGTGTCTACTGTTACGTAATCATGGTTTGCACATTCTGTGCAAAACGCGGCCAAATCGGCGGTTCTTGTTATTATTTTCATAATGTAAGGCTTTATGGTGGAATAATGGTCATGGCAAGGCAAAGGCATATCCCGGCATCAGTTTTCTGGCTTTATGCCTACTGAAACACAGGGTTCCAAACCGATGCTATTATAAACGGGGTCTTGCTTTTGGGTTCTATGGCAATTTCCACAGCATGACCATCGCGGTATCCATAGACTTCTACCGCTGTGATATTCGGGGCATATTTCGGGAACGGCTGAAAAATGCGGTGTTCATGGCTGTCACCAAAGATCAGCAGAACGGGTTTACCAAACTTTCTGGCCGCTTTTTGCAATGCGGATCCAAACTGTAAAAAACCGGAATGGCGCAACCAACGTTCATTCTTATAAAGATTAAAGTCATGCTAGTGGTGCGCAAAATGGTGCGAAAACCTTGTGGGCTTAGTTATTATGATAAAAGAGGAAATGATTGGCTCCGGCGGTAGGGATCGAACCTACGACCAATTGATTAACAGTCAACTGCTCTACCGCTGAGCTACGTCGGAATACCTGTGCATCATATGTTGCGAGGCCGCGTATAGCAAAGCGAATTTAAGTCGTCTATAGGGATTTTACAGATCGGGCAAAATATTTGCATTATCAGTTTCACTTGCACCACAAGATACATCGGCATAACCCTGTTTATATGTTTTATAAGATACAATCCTGGGTGAAATCAAAATTGCCACGCAGCCTGTTTGGTCGGGCAATGTTAATACTGGCCGTTCCGGTTGTGGTCATCCAGATTGTGGTGACTGTTTATTTTGCCGAACGGCTGTTTCGGGATGTATCAACGCAGATGACGGGCAATATCGCGTCTGAAGTGAATTATATTGCATCACTTGCAAAACACGCACCAGATCGGTCTACCGCCCTGATAAATATGCGCGCCGTGTCTATGCCGTTGAATATATTCGTTAATTTTGAAGCACCACAGACATATCCGGATGATCAATGGTTATTACTAAGCTTGACTGAACACTATGTAAAAAAAGCCTTGAATTCAAAAGTACACGATATCGCACATATTGAGCTTGGTTCGAACGCCGGTTTCATCAAATTGGTGGTACTGACAGAAAAAGGGCCCGTCAGGTTTTCATTTTCACAAGCCCGCACCGCTGCCAAAAATCCGCATCAATTATTGGTGGCAATGATTTTTACCGCCCTTATTTTCACGGGTATTTCTATCCTGTTTCTCAACAACCAGATTAAACCGATCCGGCGCCTGTCTGAGGCGGCCGAGGCCTTTGGCCGTGGTTGGTCAATTCCGTTCAGCCCACGCGGTGCGCGTGAAGTGCGCAGTGCGGGGCATTCGTTTTTAGCCATGCGCGCACGCATCATTCGCCAGATCGAACAACGCACCATGATGCTTTCTGGGGTCAGTCATGATCTACGCACCCCGCTGACACGTATGAAACTGTCCCTTGGGCTGATCGCACCATCCGAAGAGGTTGAACATCTCAAGCGTGATGTGGATGAAATGGAAGCAATGTTAACAGAGTTTCTGGAATTTGCGCGTGGCGACAGTGAAGAAAAGACCGAAACTGTCGGTGTGAAAGCTTTGACCAAACAGATCGTGCGGAATTTCAAACGTGCGAGGCATGACATTAAGCTGTCATTCATCATGGAAACGCCATCCGACGACACATTGAAATGCCGTAAACAAGCGGTGCAACGCGCGATAGAAAACCTATTGGGCAATGCTATGCGCTACGGCAAAAATACACATCTTACCGTAACGATTGAGCCCAAAACCGTTGTATTCATGATCGAAGATGATGGCCCCGGCATTCCCAAAGACAAACGTGATGCAGCGGTGGAACCCTTCACCCGGCTGGATGTTTCACGCAATCAAGACAAAGGTGTGGGATCGGGGTTGGGCCTTGCCATTACCACTGATGTCGCCCGCAGTCACGGTGGAAATCTGGCGTTGTTGCAAAGCGACAATTTGGGTGGGCTAAAAGCAGTGCTATCATTGCCGCGGTAATGAATGACATGTCCATTTGCGGCAGGTTATTTCTGTCACGGCAAAGGCAGAAATAAGGAAAACCAATGAAACAACGCGTCAAAATTTCAGGACCGGATATTGTCGAAACTGTACGTGCAGCACTTCAATTCATTTCCTACTATCATACACAAGATTACCTGATGCATTTATCAGAAGCGTATGAGCGCGAGGAAAGTGCGCCTGCTCGCGCGGCAATTGGGCAAATACTTGAAAGCTCTCGGCTTGCGGCGATCGGACAGCGTCCTATGTGCCAAGATACCGGGATGGTTACAGTATTCGCCAAATTAGGCCAAGACGCACATATCAATTCAGATAAGACGCTATCTGATCTTATTAACAACGGCGTGCGCCTTGCGTATTTAGACGCCAAGAATCCCCTTCGTGCTTCGATGGTCGATGATCCCCTTTTTGAAAGAAAGAACACGAAAGACAACACCCCGGCCGTTACCCATGCGGAATTGGTTTCGGGCAATACGCTTGAACTTATGATTGCCGCAAAAGGCGGTGGATCGGAAAACAAAGCCCGCTTCACGGTCTTGAACCCATCCGAATCCGTAAGTGACTGGGTTGTTGAGACGATAAAAACGCTTGGGGCGGGCTGGTGTCCACCCGGGGTTATCGGGATCGGTGTCGGTGGCAGTTCCGAAAAAGCCATGTTGTTGGCGAAACGCGTCGTTATGGAGCCCATTGACATGTCCGAATTGGGGCGGCGCGGGCCGAATAGCAAATCGGAAGAATTTCGACTTGATCTTTACAACCGTATCAACGCCCTTGGAATAGGTGCGCAGGGCCTTGGCGGCATGACGACAGTTGTGGATGTTAAACTTGCTACTTACCCCACGCACGCGGTATCGAAACCCGTCGCATTAATACCGCAGTGTGCCGCCAACAGGCACGCCCGCATTACGCTTGACGGTTCAGGACCAGCTTACATGTCACCGCCAAATTTATCTGATTGGCCAAGTGTTGCGAATGAACTGTCCGCCAAAAACCTACGGCGTGTGAACTTGGACACATTAACACGTGATGCAATGGCTGATTGGAAAACAGGTGAAACACTGCTTCTAAATGGAAAAATGCTTACCGGGCGCGATGCTGCACACAAACGTATGATTAACATACAAGCGGCGGGTCAGGAACTACCCGTAAGCCTTAAAGACAGGGTGATTTACTATGTCGGCCCCGTCGATCCTGTCGAGGGCGAGGCCATTGGACCGGCCGGGCCTACGACATCCAACAGAATGGATGGGTTTACGGATATGGTGTTGGGCGAAGGGTTACTGTCTATGATTGGCAAGGCAGAGCGAGGTCAGGCAACCATAGATAAAATAGCGGCCCATAAGGCAACCTATCTAATTGCCGTTGGCGGGGCTGCGGTATTGGTTTCAAAAGCCATTCGGAACGCGAAGGTCGTGGCGTTTGCAGATCTGGGCATGGAAGCCATTCATGAATTCACGGTTGTAGACATGCCGGTGACAGTGGCGGTGGATGCGCAGGGCGTATCCATACATACGACAGGGCCAAAACTTTGGCGCCGTAAACAATAGTCATTCTTTCGTTGTGGATGGTTTTCAACGACATAATATCTATAAAATTTGGTAGGCCCGGCAGGACTCGAACCTGCGACCAAAGCGTTATGAGCGCTCTGCTCTAACCAACTGAGCTACAGGCCCGCCTTAAATTCAGGCAATAGAGTGCAGTTTCGGCGCGGTCAAGACGCTTCGCTGTTTTCATTCCAGAAAGCTTGGGGTAAAGGGGGGAAAAGCTGCTTTAAGCCTGATTTGGGGCCAGATTTGGGGAATGATATGAGCGACCTTAAGAACTCTTTAACTTATGCCGATGCTGGCGTTGACATTGACGCAGGCAACGCGCTTGTGGAACGGATCAAACCTGCTGCAAAATCCACTAAACG
>CAXMSA010000115.1:0-6390 GCA_964195605.1 uncultured Amylibacter sp. | reverse complement strand
TATCGGGGCAATGACCCGTGCTTTTTTTGAAGCTACAGGTGCAGTTTCGGGCACGGTTTTGGAGGTGGAAACAGGATTGAGGGGTAAGGGCGCGGTTCTAGGCGCGGGGGGATCCGAAGGGATGGAAACTGGGTTGTCAGCATCATAAAACCGTGGGTTTCTGGGGAAATCGGCTTTGTCCAGTTTTGTAGTGTAATAGGCAGCAATAAAGCCATAACTGGTGATGAAATCTCTGGCTTCTTCGATGGTTTCTTTTGATATAGCTGCCACATAAGCCATATCTTCATTCGGCTTATTTGCCAGATCAAATATAAGATCATCCGCGGCATAGGGTGTGTTTCTGATCAGAAACGCATTGACCGTTTCTATTATCTTATCGCCTTTGGCCCCGTTTAGATTAATGTCAGAGGCAAAAACCTCTGAGTTGGGTATGTGCACTTGTGCGATAAATTTGCCATCGGCATTTGGTGTGTAACCGGCTTTAAGCTTTTCAATGTCATCAGAAAAGTTTTCTGCACTTAAGCCGACTTTTCCAAGTAATTTCCACGCACGACCGCTATCGCGATGCCATAATGACACGCCATCGTTTGATAGATCGAATGCATATTTCGTTTCTGGTGTGGTCATGAAGTGGTGTTATACCTTAATTTGTGGGCATGCGAACCCAGTTATGCCACCTTAACTATAAGATTTTTTTACTTTTTTCAAAGTGAATCGCATATGAATTTTACTCAATAGTAGAAATTATTTGATCTTGAGCTAAATTATGGTTGATTTCCACGCGTTCCAAAGAGCCAGGCCAGTACTACTGCCAGTATTGCTGGAAACCCGGCCAGAAATAAATAGCTGCAATTATCAGTGCCAGAATTATGAACAGGGCGATAAACCAGAACATGCCGAAATCGCTCTTTGCAGGTTTGTCTTTTTTTGGCTCAGGCATATCCTGTGCTGTTTCTGGTTGTAAGGTTTCTACTAAAGGTTGATATCCTAGAACTGTGTCATCTGGTGAAGCGGTCGGGCTTTCTGGGATTGTTTCATTGTTGGTAATTTGAAAGTTGGGATTTCTAGGGAAAACAGCAAAATCAACATCCGTGGTATAGCGGGTTGGATTGAAACCGATGAGGTGTACGAATGTTTCAGCCTGTTCTATCACCGCCATGCGTGTCCAGGCGACGCAAACATCTGATGAGTTATCATTGTGGGCTATATCGAAAGCCAGCGTTTTAATCGGGGCCTTTGCAACCATTTCCAAAGCCGAAATAATGCGCATCTCCCAACTGGCATTGGTGTCTGGGTCATCGGCTATGGTCAGGGTTTGTACTTCGTTTGTGGGTATGCGGACAAGGGCATCAAAGGTCGATGTGTCTATATTTTGCACAACGGCTCTTAGCTCTTCCAGACGTTGTCTTAAGTTACCTGAGTTCAAAGGAACCCTGCTTAGAAATTCCCATTTTTGAGCGGGTTTCCGGTGCCAGAGGAAAATACCATCATTTGACAAATCTACTGCGAATGTTTCGGGTTCTGTTTGCATGGTGCTCTCATAGCTTACCTGTCACTGTGTGTGTACAATATTTAGCAGATGCTCGCTACTTTCTTATTTGCTAGGCTTGAATATAGTGCCTTTCAGCTACAGTTTGAAGAGGTGGAAACAAAAAGGATAGATTATGCGCACATTTATTATGGCTATTATCGTGATGATTATGCCCGAATTTCTGGCAGCACAAGAAAATGAACGGCGGTTAACTCTGTCGGGTGTGGGTGAGGTTTTTGTGGCCCCCGATATGGCAACTGTTTCACTTGGGGTCAGTAGCTCTGATAAAAAAGCCTCTGAAGCGATGCGGATAAATTCTGCTGCAATGACTGGGGTTTTTGAGCACCTTAAGCAAGCAGGTGTGGAGCCGCGTGACATACAGACTGCACAATTATCGCTAAACCCGCGTTGGGAACAGAAGCGTTCCAATAATAATCCGCCGCATATTATTGGTTATGATGCTTTGAATACGTTGACTGTGCGGGTGCGTAATCTTGGTTCGGTTGGCTCGGTTCTGGATGTTTTGACGCAAGCCGGGGCGAACCGGATCAATCATATCAGTTTTGGCATTCAAAAACCCCGCCCGCATAAGGATGAGGCCCGCAGGCTTGCAGTGGCAGATGCCCGCGCAAAAGCAGAGCTTTATGCGCAGGCCGCAGATGTTGAGTTGGGGCAGATTGTGCAGATCACAGAAAGTGTCGGCAATCCGCAACCACGTGCTATGGCCCGTATGGAAATGGTTGCTGCAAGTGCGGTGCCTGTGGCTGCTGGTGAGTTGGGATTGCGGGCGGTTGTCACGATTGTTTTTGAATTAAACTAGTATCCGTTAGCGACAAAAAAGCGCCCAAAGATTGCTTTGGGCGCAGTCGTGGAACGAGGGACAGTATTTAAAAACAAAGAGTTCCGATCTTTGCTTCTGGTAATTAGATAGTGGTTTCAGTTTTTATTTCAAGGTTTTGATCTGGGATTAATAGTTAAGATTTGTCGGCCAGCGTTTATTGGCACGGCTGACATAACCCTTTTTGTCACGGTTCCAGATTGCCCAGATAATGGAATTATAGTTCAGGTATAGTTTACCATTGTATATATCCCACGCTTTGGGGTTGGTGGACACAAAATCACCGCTGGCCATCGCATAAGCGCAATAGCCGCCATATTGCGGGGCGTATTTTTCTGGGTCGGCTTTGAATAAAGCTTTGTTTTCTGCAGATTTAAACTGCCATGTGGCGCCGTGCCATTTCAAAGAGTGTGCAGCCACGCCTTTGCGCGGTTTCTTTTCGGTGAAATAGGCAACAGTGTCATAACCACTAACGGCCAAGCCGCCTTTGGTGTAAATCGCTGCTTGTGCGGCCAATGCAGGGCTTGCTACTGCGGCGGCAAGCATCACGAGTGCTGTTCGGCGGGTGAAGTGCATTGTGTACTCCTATTGAAGGAAAAGCGGGGCTTAAATCTGATTATAACATAGTTTCTGGATTTCGAAAATGAAGCCCGCTCGCAGGAATGTGAGATGTTGTCACTTATCGGCTTTGGTTTGCGATAATGCATAAAGTGAAACGGCCGCCGCATTGGACACATTAAGCGAGCCAAAACTGCGTTGAAACGGAATTTTGGCGATCACATCGCAGGTCTCTTTGGTTGATTGGCGCAGGCCCGGGCCTTCGGCACCCAATACAAGGGCGGTGGGGGTATTAGGTTCCACATCTAGCGTATCTTGCAGATCAATGTCCGCTTCACCATCCAATGCGATCAGCCTGTAACCCATATCGGATAATGTTTTTAGGGATTTTACCAGATTTTGTACGCGCAAATAGGGTTGGCGTTCCAATGCACCGCTGGCGGTTTTTGCCAAAGCCCCGGTTTCAGGGGCTGAGTTGCGCAATGTGGCGATGACTGCGCGGGCGCCAAAGACCTCGGCTGAGCGCAAAATAGCACCCACATTATGCGGGTCTGTCACCCGGTCAAGCACGATCACCACCGTACGATCACCGCGCGGGGCGCATTGCTCGGACAGGTTGCCCCAATCCAGCGGCTTCACTTCCAAAGCCGCACCTTGATGCACCGATTGCGGGTCTATTGGCGCATTAAAACGGCGCGGGTCCTGAACCTCGGGTTCCATACCCGATTTGGTAATGGCATCAGACAACTTATCGGCGGCATTTTTAGTCACAACCAGCCGTAAACGCTGACGCGCGGGGTTTAAAAGTGCATCACGCACCGCATGCAACCCGAACAACCAGACGGTTTCAGCTGCACTTGCGCGCCTGTTGCGTTCTTTATCGACCACCCACACGGGTTTTTTGTCTTTTCGCGGTGCCATTTGCCCTGCTTTCTTATGTCGTCGCACATTTGGCACGATCAGATGTGTACAACAAGCTTTTTGTGGTTGACGAAGTTAAGCCCCACGACTAATCAGGCCCGACTTAAGACGTTATAACGGCTTTAAGGGCGACGGGCTGCAAGGTGCGGCAGGGGACTGTAACTCCCCCGGGGTGACCCACGCCTGGTTCGATTCCAGGGTCGCCCACCACCTACTTAATCCCTATCTCTCCGCCATTTAACTTATCACGATTAAATCTCCCAGTATATTTTGTATCCCTAAATTTGAGGATATACAGTAAACGGGTCTTAAGGGTGGTGTTTATGGGTTAATTTTGACACTAAGGGTGCAATTGCTCCAACAGATTTTAGGATGTACAGAAAATGACCGACAAAAAAGACGATAAAGCATCACCAAAGAAAACGATGAAACAACTTCTCGAAGAAAAAGCGAAACGCCAACCACATTACCTGTCTTTGAAAAACAAAGCAAAGGTACACAAGGGTAGTAACAAAGCCCCGCGCCCTATAATTTGATAATAAAAAACCAGCACTCTGTTAAACGGGCGTTGTCAGACACTTCGCAAAGCATCTCCCGTTCAAACTGCACTTTCCCTTTTGTGTCGACAATGCACACTGCGCAAGAACGCAGTGGCACATCTAATCCAGCATAGTATTCCATTATCTATCTCCCTTGTTCACAGTTACCCTGTGACCCTATCAGGAGCTTGATCTCTAAACAGAGGCAGCCCAATTACGCATGCTTTGTCCTCACCCGACATTGACCATGATTTTTTGAAAGCCCGCTAACCAACGGCAATTCATCCCGAAATAACCTCGCGAAAAAGAAAGCGGCCCGCACTTAATAGAAACGGGCCGCACTTTGTCTTGCAGTCAAAACAGCAGTGATATTTTCTGTAATTAACGAATAATTACACGACTTAACTAGGCACCTTTTTCAGGACATTGAAGTTTTTAAATATCCAATTACGAAAGATTATTCTGTGCAAACAGTTCTTTTAAATCAGTCGCAGGACGCGCGCCCATATGACTGATCGCCTCAGCCGCCGCCACGCAGCCCATGGTGCCACAGGTTATCAAATCACGCCCGCCCGTCAGACCAAACAAAAAGCCTGCCGCAAACATATCGCCCGCACCTGTCGCATCCACAACTTTTGTGGCCGTAGCAGGCGCGTGGATTTTTGCACCACCGTTCAAAATATATGCCCCATTTTCGCTGGCAGTACAGGCCACGGTTTCCACTTCAGTGGCCGCAATATCCATAGCCGCTTCCAGCGTATCGGTTTGATATAAAGCCTGCATCTCGTGTTTATTGCAAAACAACAAATCCACATGATTTTTCACGAAAGCCCGAAATGCATCACGGTGGCGGTCCACACAAAACGGATCAGACAGCGTCAGGGCCACTTTACCACCCGCAGGTTTTGTCGCCTCTGCCGCTTTATAAAACGCAAGTTGATTGTCAGGGCTGTCAAACAGATAACCTTCCAGATAAACCCATTCAGTGCGCGCAAGCATACCAATATCCAGATCATTGGCGGTCAGTTCAGACGAGACACCCAGATATGTATTCATCGAACGCTCACCATCAGGGGTGACCAGTATCAGGCAACGCCCGGTTTCATTCGGATGATCCTGTGGCGCCTGGCGCGTTGAAAAGTCGGTGCCTTGTGCTTTGATGTCATGGGCAAAGATGCGGCCCAACTGATCATCGCGCACCTTGGCCGTAAATCCCGTGCGCCCACCGAGGGCGGCAATACCTGCAATCGTGTTGGCACCGGAACCACCTGAAACTTCCTGTGCAGATCCCATTTTATCATAAAGCTCTGCGGCCCGGCCCGTATCAATCAGCTGCATCACACCCTTATCAATCCCCATTTCCGCCAGTTGCTCTGTCACAATAAAGCGAAAATCCGCATTGGTCAGAACCAGCGGGCGGTCATAACCTTCCCCACGCACCCGTGACGCCGACATCTGAAACAGGCTTTCTTTACCAATTAGTTTTGAAAACTGTTTGGGGTAACTTTTACGCGACAAAGGCCAAAGCCGTGTTCCCGATCCGCCGCATAGAATAACTGGTGTGATCATTTTCTAGCCTGTTTTACTGTTTTTAAGCACTCTAATCGGCTTTCGACCCCGCTAAAAGCAAAATCATTTAAAGCACCTGACATTTCCAACTTCACAGACCTAGTAGCCCTCGTCTATAAGACCTCTTAGTAAACAAGGAACATATCCGTGCTAAAATACCGCCTACTTATGATGTTTGCATGGCTTGCCGTTCCGTTTGTATTTTTACAACGTATCATTACCGGCAAAGACAGCATTACCACGTTCAAAGCCCGCTTGGGGTTTGGCGCAAAAAATACAGCTAATCCACGCCTGTTATGGCTCCATGCTGCCAGCCTTGGTGAGTTTAACACCCTTGAATTGCTGTTACCTGCCCTGTCAGGAACCTTTAAAAATTACGACCTATTAATCACAGTTTCCAACAAAATAACCTTTGAGAAAGCCAAGTTTCTGCG
>CAXMSA010000114.1:0-6590 GCA_964195605.1 uncultured Amylibacter sp. | reverse complement strand
TAACCTACGCGCGCCTTCCGATAATGTGACCGATGCCATCGCAAAGATCAGCCCGAACAGTACAAGAATTGGTAATTCACTGACCGGGGCGGATAATGGTGCACCAAAAATAAGGGCAACGGGCAATAATAACACGGATGAAACCGCCGCAGGCAGTGCCGCTGTGGTTTCCGGCCAACGTCGGTATATCACCATCACGCATGACATCATTAAAGTCATCCAAAGTGCCAGAAAATCACCCGTTAGATTGCCACCGCCAACAGAGCCTAAAAAGATAATACACACCCCGAAAAAGGCAATACAGCTTGCTACTAAAACAATGCGTGCCGGCCTTTCGCCAATAAACACCCACGCTAAAGCTGCTGTAATAAATGGGGCTGCTGCCCAAATCAAAGCTACATTGGCAACGCTAGTCAGTTTGAACGCAGGGATGAAAGCTGCAGTTCCTGACGCACCCATTAAAGTAATTGCTAATGCAGGACCGCCAAACGAAGCCATCTCTTTTTTCAAGTCTCCACGCGCAATCAAATAGCCAAACGTGAACATGGCAGCCGCCAAACCGCGCCAGAATATCACCGCCCAGGCATCTGCGGAAACGCCTTTGGTAAAGATGCCGGCCGTACTGAATACCAGCGCGGACATTAATACAAACATAAAACCTGCTTTGTGTTTTAACTGGAAGGATGTTGCATTCATCTGATTGCCTGCTTTGTGATTTTTTCACGGATTAACGCATCACTGCTGACAACAGGCTGGCAACAGTGTTCTAATAGATGTGATGAAACAAGGAAATCTATCATGCCCAAAAGCGATCGGTTATTTGAAGTTATCCAAATTCTAAGGGCAGCCACTGCCCCGATGAAAGCGGCAGATATTGCGGCAATGCTAGAAGTCTCCAAACGCACGGTTTACCGCGACATTGCCACCTTGCAAGCCATACGCACACCGATTTATGGCGAGGCTGGTATCGGCTATGTTATGCGGCGCGGTTATGATCTGCCACCGATAAACTTTGACGAAGATGAAGCCGAGGCCATTACTATCGGCCTGAGCATGATCGCCCGCACCGGTGACGCGCAACTATTGAAGGCGGCAAAACGGGCTGCACGCAAACTAAGCGAAGCCGCACCCCAAACGGATATCTTGATTGCTTCAAACTGGGGGACCGAAACATCTGCACATGTTGACCCATACTATATTCGCCAAGCCATTCGATCTGAAACCAAATTGCAGATTGTCTATCGCGATGTACAAGATGTGGAAAGCAAACGCACCATCTGGCCGCTTATTCTAATCTATTACGCCGACAACACTATGCTTGTTGCATGGTGTGAATTGCGCAAGGATTTCAGGCATTTTCGGTTGGATAGGATGGTGGAATGCGAAATGAATACTGCACAATTTGTGGGAAAAGCTTCCGCCCTTCGCAAAACTTGGCAGGCGGAACTTAAGTCGCTCACAGTGGATACGGATTAGGCAGGGTAACTGATCACTTCAATTTCAATACCATCATGGGCATGGAAATAAAACCGCTTGCCAGGCTCATAATCGGCATGTGAATGCGGCTCAAAACCCGCAGCAATGACCCGTTGTTCCGCTGCATCAAGATCATCAACCACGATCCCGATGTGGTTCAAACCACCCGGCGCATTGTAGCTGTCACCCAACTTTTCACGCCCACCTTTGGAATACACCGCAACATAGCTGCCTGCGCCACCAACATGGTATGAGACGCCATCATCAATGGCATCCCCCGTCCATCTGATTTGCCAATCAAATAATGTGCAAAGTAATTCTGCCGTGGCTTTTGCGTCACTGACAGTAACGTTTACATGTTCTAAAACAGCCTGTGTCATTTCGTTTCCTTCCCATAAAGGGTTTTGATTCTTTATTGATTTTCCTATGGTAATTGCTAAACCTAACTTTAGGTCAAGCTATTTTTTCAATAAAGGAATACAGATAATGCGCCCTACGGATGCTCTTACAATCGGTCAGCTGTCAACACGTACCGGCATCGCGGTTTCCGCCATTCGCTATTACGAAACCCAAGGGCTGATCCACCCAGATCGCAATGCAGGCGGACAGCGGCAGTTTCGCCGCGCCGATATTCGCCGCTTAAGTTTTGTGCGCATAGCACAGCAGTTCGGTTTTAGCATTGAACAGATATGTGAACAGTTAAGCACGTTACCAAATGCACGCACCCCGAACAAAGCCGATTGGGGGCGGATTGCAGTTAAGTTTCGCAAAGAACTGGATACACGGATTGAGACATTGACAAAATTGCGCGATGATCTGGATGGCTGTATCGGATGCGGTTGCCTGTCGCTGCGCAAGTGCAAGCTTTACAATCCAAACGACATGGCCCGCCACAAAGGCAGTGGGCCAAGATATTTGATGGGGGACAAGCCAGAGCTTGCTGATTAGGCCCGCATATTGGCGCCATTCGCATCATAAAGCGGCGCACCCTGAATTTCAGCGTCATACATCTGGCCCAGAATTTCAATTTGCACACGGGTGCCCGCGGCGGTATGTTCAGCCCCGACATAGCCCATCGCCATGGATTTTTTCACGTGATGCGCATAACCACCCGATGAAACATAACCGACAGCATCCCCATCGATTAAAATGGCCTCATCGTTTGACACGTCAATTCCGTCCACATCAATCACCAGCGTTACCAATTTTTTGTCGGGCCCGCTGGCTTTCTCAGCCAAGGCGGCGTCTTTACCAACAAAATCCTTCTTCCAGTTGATAAATACATCCATACCAGATTGTGCTGCAGTAAAATCAGGGCGGAAATCCAGTGCCCACGCACCCCAGGCTTTTTCCAGTCGCATCGACATCAAGGCACGTGCACCATACCAGCGATAACCCAGATCATCGCCCGCTTCTTCAATCGCTTTCGCCAGTTTGATCAGGTAATGCGGGCGGCAATAAATCTCATAGCCTAATTCACCAGAGAAACTGATACGGTTCAAAATCACCGGCACACCGCCGACATAAGTCTGGCGCAGGTCACGAAATTTAAACGCATCCGCGCTGACATCATCGCGGGTGATCTGTTCTAGCAATGCACGCGATTTTGGCCCTGAAAGGGCGATACCGTGCCAGTCATCCGATACATTATTGTAGACCACATCCGCAGGCAGATCCTTTTCAAACCAGCGGCGATGCGCCTCTTGCATCACACCTGAGCCGAACAGCATAAAGTGATCTTCCGCCAAGCAAGCGACAGTTAGATCACCGTATAATTTGCCTTTCGGGGTCAGCATCGGGGTCAGGGTCAGGCGGCCCGGTTTTGGCACGAAACCAGCCAAAATACGGTTCAGATAATCCCGCGCGCCTGCCCCCTTGAACTCATGTTTGGCGAAATTGGCTATTTCAATACCGCCAACACCCGCGCGCACGGCCGCCACTTCACGCGCAACATAATCATGGCTGCGGTTACGTTTAAACGTAGGTTCTTCATGGGCGTCATCGGGCCCATCGGCAAACCAAAGCGCATTTTCCAGACCAAAACCCTGCCCCATGCGCGCACCTTTTGCCACCAAGCGATCATAAAGTGCTGTGGTTTTTTGCAAACGGCCTTTGGGCAGGGTTTCATTCGGGAAGGTCATCACGAAACGGCGTTCATAGTTCTCGGTTGATTTTACAGTGCCCCAGTCAGGGGTTGCCCAATCGCCGAAACGGGCAACATCCATCGCCCAGACATCAATAGACGGCTCGCCGTCCATCATCCATTCGGCCATCGTCAGACCAACACCACCGCCTTGGCAGAAACCGGCCATCACACCAACCGCACACCAGTAGTTTTTCATCCCCGGCACAGGCCCGATCATCGGGTTGCCATCAGGGCCAAAGGTGAACGGGCCGTTGATGATGTCCTTGATCCCGGCCTCACCTATGGCGGGGATACGTTCAAATGACATCTCCAACCGTTCGGCAATGCGGTCAAGATCATGCGGTAGCAATTCATGGCCAAAGTCCCAAGGTGTACCTTCAACTTTCCATGCAGTGCCGCGTGGCTCGTAAGTGCCCAGTAACATGCCGTTACGTTCCTGACGGAAATATATGTTGGCCTCATAATCAATGCCGGCAGGCAGACGGGTTTCACGATCAGAAATACCGGGGATTTCTTCGGTGATCAGGTAGTGATGCTCCATCGGTTGCACCGGCAGATTTATGCCCTGCATATGGCCCACTTCACGCGCCCAAAGGCCGCCGCAGTTCACAATCATTTCCGCGTTAATCACACCCGCAGGCGTGGTCACGTCCCATGATCCATCCGCACGTTGGGTAGTGCCTGTGACAGGCGTATGGGTGAAATATTGCGCCCCGTGCACTTTCGCGGCTTTTGCAAAAGCGTAAGTAGCACCTGATGGGTCAAGATCGCCGTCCTGATCATCCCAAAGGGCTGCATGGTAGTGTTTGGGGTCGATCAACGGGTGACGTTCAGCCACTTCTTTAGGTGAAATAAATTCCTGGTTCAATCCCATATAGCGCGCCTTGGAACGCTCACGTTTCAGGTAATCGTACCATTCAGGGGTCGAAGCCAGATAGAAACCGCCAGTGATATTCAGGCCAACGGAATGGCCAGATAGTTCTTCAATTTCTTTATAAAGGTCAATAGTATAACTTTGTAGGCGGCTGATATTCGGGTCAGATGATATCGTGTGAATTTGCCCCGCGGCATGCCACGAAGAGCCAGAGGTCAGTTCATCACGCTCTAGCAACACCACATCTTTCCAGCCAAACTTCGCCAGATGGAACAGGATCGAGCAGCCAACAACGCCACCGCCGATGACAACCACTTTAGTGTGGCTTGGAAGTGTTTTCTTGTTCATAATTTCATGTCCTCTTCATCCCGTTACAGGTTAATACCACGCCTCTGGCAGCTCTTCTTTGCGCTTGGCAACATAGGCTTGCAATTCTTCTTTAGTACCTGCGTCAATCGCAGGGGCCTCATAATCTTTCAGCATCTGTTTCATGCGTTCATTGGCCCGCACTTCGGCATCTTTCGAGCCGTTTTCTTCCCATTGTTCGCAGCTTTCACTGTCAGACAAGGGGGCTTCATAAAATGCGGTTTCGTAATTGCGCATCGTGTGGTTAGAACCCAGAAAATGCCCACCCGGTTCCACTTCACTGTAAGCATCACGCGCCATAGCTTCATCCGATGTGTCCAACCCTTGTCCCAGAACTTTCTGGTATGATCCCAAACGATCCGCGTCCAGCAGCAGCTTTTCATAGCCCGTGCAAAGCCCGCCTTCCAGCCAGCCTGCCGCGTGTAAAACAAAATGCGCACCCGCCATCATGGTGGAGTGCATACTGTCAACACTTTCGGCCATGGCTTGCGCATCGGCAACTTTACTGGCGGTCAGTGAGCCACCACAACGCAGCGGTACACCCAGACGGCGTGCCAATTGGCCAATCACATAGTTCGATACCACAGGTTCGGGCATACCGAATGTGGGCGCACCCGATTTCAAGCTCATGGATGACAGGAAGTTACCCAAAATAAACGGCGATCCAGGGCGCACCAACTGGCTGAACGCACCAACCATCATTGCCTCGGCCAAGGCCTGTGCGATGGATGCAGCCGTGCTGACCGGCCCCATTGCGCCCGATAAAATAAACGGCACGACAACGATACCCTGACCGTTTGCGTTATAAGTGCGGATCGCTTCGGTCACCACCTTATCGACTAGCAAGGGTGAGTTGGTGTTAACGTTCCCCATGATCACGCAGTTGTTGTCGAACGTATCAACCCCGTGCAAAATGCGGGCCATATTTACACTGTCTTGCGCCCGACTCATTTCGGTAATCGCACCCAGATGCGGTTTGTCGGAATAGACCATGTGGTTGTAAAGCATATCCAGATGCCGGGTGCTGACAGGGATGTCGCAAGGCTCGACGATCACCAGACCACCGTGATGAATGCTTGGCAGCATAGATGTGAGTTTAACCAGTTTTTCGTGGTCTTCCAAGGTGCCATAACGTCGGCCCTTGTCCAGATCACGCACAAACGGCGGGCCGTAGACGGCGGCAAAAACTTGGTTGTTGCCACCAATACGCACGGATTTGGCAGGGTTGCGGGCAATCTGTTCAAATTCATTTGGAATGGTTTTGCACAATGCGCGCGCCATGCCTTTAGGCAAACGTACCTTATCATCCACCCCAACATCCGCACCCGCTTTACGCCAGATATCCAATGCGACCGGATCATCCTTGAAAGCGATGCCAACCTCTTGGATCAACCAATCAGCCTGCTGTTCCAAACGCATCAACTGCTCTTCGTCCAACGGGTCATAAAACGGCAAAACACGTGTGATATAAGCGGGTGTTGTAAGCGTATTTCGCTGCCCCCGCACATTACGACGCCTGCGTATTGGTTTTTTTGTATCAGACATGATGAAGCCTCCGACCATAAGGTTAGAGAAAAATAAATCATTTGTGACGCTGGTAAATTCTTTTGTTTTGCATAAACTGAGATTATGCGAGAACTTATAAAATCTATTGAGTCTTTACACCACCTGTCTGCCTTTGAAGCTTCTGCGCGACTTGGTTCGTTCACCAATGCCGCCAAGGAAATG
>CAXMSA010000113.1:6335-6628 GCA_964195605.1 uncultured Amylibacter sp. | reverse complement strand
TGATCATATCGTCATCACGGTCATAACGCATTTTGCACGGACGACCCGTTAGCTTGGCTGACACAGCACAGGCGATGGCCAGCGCGTTGCCCTGGCTTTCCTTACCGCCAAAACCACCCCCCATACGGCGGATTTCAACCCGCACGGCGTGGAACGGTTTGCCAAGGGCTTGTGCGACTTTATGCTGGATTTCACTGGGGTGCTGGGTGGAAGATTGCACTACCATATCGCCATTGTCCTGCGGCTGGGCTAATGCGGCCTGGCCTTCCAGATAGAAATGTTCCTGACCGCCA
>CAXMSA010000113.1:296-6325 GCA_964195605.1 uncultured Amylibacter sp. | reverse complement strand
TACGGTCTGATCTGCGTTGAAACGTGCCAACGCATCTTCTGGTTCGCCCTTTAGAAAGGTGATTGGGTCTTCGAATTTGCTGTCTGCAGCAAGGGCGTCGTCAATCGTCAGAATGGCGGTTTTTTCGGTGATCTCGATCTGGCCTAACCGTGCGGCTTTGCGCGCTGCCAAGTGGCTGGTCGCAATGACGCAGAAAATCGGTTGGCCGATGTAATGCACTGAACCTGTAGCCAAAAGCGGCTCATCATGGGCAGAGGGTGAGACATCATTTTCAGCAGGTAGATCATCTGCTACAAGCACTTTGACCACGCCATCTGCGGCTTTCACCGCGTCAAGATTAATGCTGGTAATAGTGCCATGCGCCACATCTGACATGCCAAAGGCCAAGTGCAGCGTGTTGGCAGGCATCGGCGTGTCGTCAACGTAACGCGCAGCACCAGTGACATGCAAAAGGGCTGCGTCATGCGGGGTGGGTTTGGCAACACTCATGGGGTTGTCTCCAACACGCGTGGCGCATTTTGGGTATCTTCCAGAAAGTAGCGTTGCAGCATGTTTTGCGTGGCTTTCAGGCGGTATTCGCGTGACGCGCGCATGTCTGACATCGGGGTGAAATCTTGCGCGAATGCGGATAGGGCGGCACTGACGGTTTCTTTCGTCCAGGGTTTGCCCAATAGGGCCGCTTCAACATGGGCCGCGCGTTTCGGTGTGGCTGCCATGCCACCGTATGCAATGGCGCAACAGGCGACTTTTCCGGCCTTGATATGGATGTTAAAACAGCCTAAAACCGCGGAAATATCCTGATCAAAGCGTTTGGTTAACTTGTAGCATTTCAGGCGATCTTCCTGTGTCGGGATGAAAATGCTTTCGACAAATTCGCCTGCCGCGCGATCTTGTTTACCGTAATCAACAAAGAAATCCTGTAGCAGTATTTCGCGGCGTGTATTACCTTTGCGCAGCGTTAATCTTGCCCCCAATGCGATCAGCGCAGGTGGGCCGTCACCAATTGGCGAGCCATTGGCAATATTGCCGCCGATGGTGGCGGCATTGCGGATTTGGGTCGACGCAAATCGGCGTAGCATTTCGGCAAAATCGGGGTGTAGGGGCGCGATGGCATTGCGCAACTCAGTCATGGTGACACAGGCGCCAATACGCATCCCGTCCTTTGCAGTCTCAATCCCGCGCATGTCGTCAATTTGCGAGATAAAACAGACATTATCCAGTGTGGCCAGCTTCTTGGTCACCCAAAGCCCTACATCCGTGGCCCCGCCGATCAATGTGCCGTCGGGGTTGGCTGCATACCATGTGGCCAGCTCATCTGACGATTGCGGGTGGATGGCTTTGGCTTTCAATGCAGCCAGCGCTTTTGCGTCGTCAACCAACCAATCAGGTTTCGCAGTTTTCTCAGCAGCCTCAGCCGCGCGGATAATCGGGGCGTAACCAGTGCAACGGCACAGGTTACCGGCCAATTGGGTGTCGTGGTCTGTGGCGTCGTTCGCATGGGACGTTGTCATCGACATGATGAAACCCGGTGTGCAAAACCCACATTGGCTGCCGTGTTTTTCAATCATTGCAGCCTGCACGGGATGTGGCGTGTTGTCAGTGGCAACGCCTTCGACCGTGCGCACGGATTTGCCGTGAAGCTGGGGTAAAAACAGAATGCAGGCGTTCATTGCGTGATGCCCCGCACCATCGCTGACCATTACAGTGCAAGCCCCGCAATCGCCCTCATTACAACCTTCCTTGGTGCCTGTCAGGCCGCGCGTCTCGCGCAGGTAGTCAAGCAGCGTGCGCGTTGACGGCGCACCCGATATGGTTGTGATCTCTCCGTTTAGAAGAAACTCAATTGACATGATACCTCCCCAAGCCGTCAAAAACTTATCCTTGCGGACAAACTACATAGTATCACCACCTTGGCGGAATTCGTAGCGATTCAGAATACCATATAATAACGAAGCACTTTCAACAAATATCATATAATGGATTTATTTCCAGAGTGACAGTTACTTGATTTCCCGATAACCCAATGCATCCATAATTTCTGTATCTATCTTGCGATAAATATATTCCAGGTCGCGTTTTTTGTGGTCATTTTTTAACTTATGGTATTTGTAACGGCGTTGGTAATCTTCAAAGCGCATATTGTCTTTGGCTTTGATCGAGCGGCGAATATTGCTGTAACCGGCTGTTATTTTAGGTATATGCTCCGAAATACGATCCATCTGCGCTTCAAAGTCAGATAAAATATCTTCGTAATGAATGTGAATTACGTTTTCTGCCATTTCTATCACCCGCAGGTAAGCGCGCATCTTCTGGTTCCATAATTCTATCGGGCTTTCCAGAGGATTTTCGCCCAGATTATCGCGTGTGGATAGCGGCCATTCAGACATTAAAAACTTGCCAAAGCTGATATCATCATCGTTCAACATAGGGTTTTCAGGGCGCGCATGCAGTGATGTAAGAAAATGCACGGGGTGCTTTGTGATAAGAACAAATAAGGTGCTTTTTGAATGTGGAGCGGCCCGGATCACATCAATGGGTGGGGCCGCGTGTTTCCAGCCGAAATCGGAATAAAGGATGCGCTCGTGATATTCGTCTTGCATGCGGTTATTGTGAAACGGGCGTTCTTTGGGTTTGTAGCTTTGTAAAACCAGACGCATCACACGCCTATCGACACCAAAGTCGCCGCGCAGGCTGTCCGTGGCAAAATTTTTATCGATCAATTTGCCAAGATAGGTGGCACCAGTATTACGTTCGCCAAATACCTTCGTGAATAGACACGTCATTTAATTATGTAGCCCCCTGTCGGCTGCTGTCTTATGTTGATTTTGTCAGACCGGTAACTAAAAGTATACTTAAACGCAAAGATAAGTTTTGCAACCGCTTTCCCTGAAATCAAAGCTGCGATAGGATCGCGCCATGACCAATCAACCCCGATTCATTCACTTACGTGTTCACACGGCCTATTCGCTGTTAGAGGGCGCAATGCAGTTGAAAAAGCTGCCCGAAATTTGCGCCAAGGCCAAGATGCCAGCGGTGGCAGTGACCGACACAAACAATCTGTTTGGCGCGCTAGAGTTTTCCGAAACCGCCGCCAGTGCAGGGGTGCAGCCGATTATTGGCTGTCAGTTTGACCTAAGCTATACGGCGGCTGTGCGCCCGGGTGAGAAAACCACCGCACCGAAACCGGTTGTTCTGCTGGCACAAAATGAAGCCGGCTATATGAACCTGATGAAGTTGAATTCATGCGCGTTTCTGGAAGCGGGTGACGCTTTGCCCCATGTCACGCTGGATCAGTTGGCACAATTTTCCGATGGTTTGATCTGCATGTCGGGTGGCGCACTTGGCCCCTTGGGGCAACTGATACAAGACGGCCAATCGGATAAGGCGCATGCGCTGGTAGAACGTCTGGCCGGGATTTATCCTGACCGGTTTTATATCGAGCTGCAACGCCACCCTGACGGCGACCACCCGCGCACACCTGTTGAAGAGCTGACCGAAAGCCCGATGATCGCTTTGGCCTATGATCTGAACCTGCCATTGGTGGCGACTAACGATGTGTATTTCCCGAAACGCGATATGTATGAGGCCCATGATGCGCTGATCTGTATCGCCGACGGAGCTTATGTAGACCAGCAAAATGACCGCCGCCGTTTGACGCCGGAACATTATTTCAAAAGCCAAGACCAGATGGTCAAGCTGTTCGCTGATCTGCCTGAGGCGATTGAAAACACAGTTGAAATCGCCAAGCGCTGTGCGTTTAAAGTTTATAAACGTGACCCGTTATTGCCGAAATTTGCCGATAATGAAATTGAAGAACTGAACCGTCAAGCCAATGAAGGTCTGCAAAAACGGTTAGAGGTTATACCGCACGCCGTGAGTGTGGAAGAGTATCAAAAGCGATTGGATTTTGAGCTTAAGATTATCGAAGGCATGGGGTTTCCCGGCTATTTTCTGATCGTGGCCGATTTCATTTACTGGGCCAAGGAACACAATATTCCTGTGGGGCCGGGGCGTGGCTCAGGTGCGGGCTCGCTTGTGGCCTATGCGCTGACCATCACGGACCTAGATCCGCTGCGATATTCACTGCTGTTCGAGCGATTCTTGAACCCGGAACGGGTCTCGATGCCCGACTTTGATATCGACTTTTGCATGGATCGCCGTGAAGAGGTGATCCATTATGTGCAAGAAAAATATGGCCGCGATAAGGTAGCACAAATCATCACCTTTGGTGCACTGTTGTCAAAGGCCGCCGTGCGCGATGTGGGCCGTGTTCTGCAAATGCCTTACGGGCAGGTTGATCGCCTCTCAAAACTTATCCCTGTCGAAGGCGTAAAGCCTGTTTCCATTACCAAAGCGCTGGCGGATGAACCGCGTTTGCGCGAGATGGCAAAGGCGGAAGAGGTTGTTGACCGTATGTTGAATTATGCGGGGCAACTTGAAGGTTTGCTGCGTAATGCGTCAACCCACGCAGCGGGCGTGGTAATAGGCGACAGACCGCTGGATGAGTTAGTTCCATTATATAAAGACCCGCGCTCAGAAATGCCGGCAACCCAGTTCAATATGAAATGGGTCGAGCAGGCGGGGCTGGTGAAATACGATTTTCTGGGCCTAAAAACCCTGACGGTGATCCAAGGCGCGATTGATTTTCTGGCTGATCGCGGTGTCGTGGTCGATATCGGCACGATTGATTTAGAAGATCAGGCGACTTACGATTTATATGCATCTGCCAAAACCGTTGCGGTGTTTCAGGTGGAAAGCTCGGGTATGATGGACGCGCTGCGGCGTATGAAACCCACCTGTATCGAAGATATTGTGGCCCTTGTGGCCCTTTACCGCCCTGGCCCGATGGAAAACATCCCGATGTTTTGCGACGTAAAAAACGGCCGTGCTGAACGTGAGTTGATGCACCCGACCATCGATCATCTGCTGGACGAAACCCAAGGCATTATCGTTTATCAGGAACAGGTGATGCAGATCGCCCAAGAGATGGCGGGATATTCACTTGGCGGGGCTGATTTGTTGCGCCGCGCCATGGGTAAAAAAATCCAAGCCGAGATGGATAAAGAGAAACCGAAGTTCCTGAAAGGTGCCGCCGAAAACGGTGTGGACGCGAAAAAAGCCAACCAGGTTTGGGACCTGTTGGACAAATTCGCCAACTACGGCTTCAACAAATCCCACGCGGCGGCCTATGCGGTGGTATCTTATCAAACTGGCTGGCTGAAAGCGAACCATCCTGTGGAATTCATGGCCTCAGTGATGAATTGCGATCTGCATCTGACCGATAAGCTGAATGTCTACCACCAAGAAGTAAAACGGCTGGAAATTGAAATGATCCCGCCTTGCGTCAACCGTTGTGAAGCAAAGTTCAGCGTGAAGGATGACAAAATAGCCTACGCGCTGGGCGGCCTCAAAAACGTGGGTGCCGAAGCGATGCGGCTGATCACAGATGCACGTGCTGAAGGCGGGGATTTTAGTGACCTTTTCGATTTCGCGCGGCGGGTGGAATTGAAACGTATCGGCAAGCGGCCGATGGAAATGCTGGCGCGCGCGGGCGCGTTTGATTTGATGGACGGGAACCGCCGTAAATGTCTGGAAAGTGTTGATCAACTGGTCGCTTATTCTGCTGCCACCCATGATGATCGGAACTCTGCCCAAGGCGGTTTGTTTGGTGACGCGGGCGAGGCTTTACCTGCACCGCGCTTACCGATGCCTGAAGACTGGTTGCCCAATGAACGGTTGGGGCAGGAACATACCGCAATCGGGTTTTACCTGTCGGGCCATCCGCTGGACGATTATGCGGGGGCATTGAAACGCAAGAATGTGCTGACGCTGGACGAGTTGCACCAAAAAGCGGCGGGCGGCACTGTGATGGCGAAAATCGCGGGTTCCGTGGCGGGTAAACAGGAACGAAAATCGGCGCGTGGCAACCGCTTTGCATTCGTGCAGCTATCTGATCCTACCGGGTTATATGAGATAACAGTGTTTTCAGATACGCTGGAAAAATTCCGCGATTTGTTGGAGCCGGGCCA
>CAXMSA010000113.1:0-286 GCA_964195605.1 uncultured Amylibacter sp. | reverse complement strand
GGGCCAGAATGTGGTGCTGTCAGTGAAGGCGGAACTGGAAGCGGATCAATTGAAACTGCTGGCCCAAGGCGTGCAGGCTGTTGATGCATCTGTGGCGGATGCGGCTACCATGGGGCTGAAGATTTTCGTCAATGATCAGGCCGCTGTGAGGTCTATCGCCACACGGCTGGATGAGGTTTCAAAAGGTGCTGGCCCACGCGGCCGCGGCCCCGTGCATCTGGTGTTGATCCATCCCGATTTACCGGGTGAGGTCGAGATTTCCTTGAAAGACGAATACCCGCTGAAC
>CAXMSA010000112.1:0-6716 GCA_964195605.1 uncultured Amylibacter sp. | reverse complement strand
TGACGATGTCATACTTCAGTATCTTGAATTACATTCAAAACGGGAACCTACCGGCGTCAGCCGGTAGTTGTTCAGTTGATTGATGCCACGAACCACCGTATCGATTTCGCGATACAGGACTTTGGCCTCATGCGTTGGAACCAAGCGCCCGCGTTCGCGTTCAAACAGCTTTAGCTTTGTCTGATCCTGCAACTGTGCCAGTAGATTGCTAATCGCAGGTTGTGAAATTCCAAGACTTTGGGCAGCGGCAGTGACCGCACCGGTTTCAATAACAGAATGCAGTGCTTGCAGGGGTCTATATCGCATATCATTTTTTCTGATGTTCTTCGCAATTATTAGTATTTGATATTATGGTGTAGTCAAGCCATTATCCCTAATGGGAGACGCTAACTTGGAATCATTTGCATCACAAAACGTAATCGTAATTGGCGCTGGCATCGTCGGAGTATCCACTGCATTGTGGTTGCAACGCGACGGCCACACTGTGACTTTGATTGATAAAGAAGGCCCCAGTGCAGGTGCATCTTCTGGCAATGCAGGTGTTTTGTCGTCGGGTTCTTTGGTTCCTGTAACTGTTCCAGGACTTTTCGGCAAAGCTCCCAAAATGTTGTTTAGCCCGAACCAACCTTTGTTTTTAAAATGGTCCTATGTTCCAAAACTGATCCCGTTTTTGTGGAAATACATGAGCCATGCGAATGCGAAGTCGGTAGAACGTATATCAAATGGTCTTAGTCAACTTTTACATGATGCACCCGACCAGCATCTGGCACTAGCAAAGGGAACAGATGCTGAAAAATATATCGACACTGTCGATTATTTATTCGGATATGCGGATGAGGCTGCATTCAAGGCTGATAGCTTTGGATGGGGCGTCAGAGAACGCCGTGGTGTCACTTTTGCACAACTAGATGCTGACGAGATGGTCGATTATGATCCCAATCTGAAAGGGCGGTTCGGTTACGGTGTACAATGCAAAAACCATGGTAGGATCAAAGATCCCGGTGCCTATGTTAAAAAACTTGCTGAATATTTTGCGACCAATGGTGGAACTATTCTGATCAAAGATGTCAAAGGCTTCGATATAAAAGACGACCATTGCACAGGCATTATTACCGCAGACGGACCAGTGGTAGCCGATACATATATCCTAACCACAGGTGCCTGGAGCAGTGCTTGGGAAAAGGCCCTTGGGATCACAGTTCCAATGGAATCTGAACGGGGCTATCATATTGAATTTGTGAACCCGTCGATTACACTGCGCTCCCCCTTGATGGTGGCAGGCGGAAAATT
Organism: uncultured Amylibacter sp.; assembly: GCA_964195605.1. GTDB lineage: Bacteria > Pseudomonadota > Alphaproteobacteria > Rhodobacterales > Rhodobacteraceae > Amylibacter. The sequence continues at coordinate 5,426 of CAXMSA010000112.1, read as the reverse complement.
TGTCGTCAATTCGATGGATGGTCGGATGCGTTGTGCTGGCGTGATAGAGTTTGGTGGTTTGGACGCCCCGGCCTCAAAAGCGCCGATTAAACTATTGAAAAAACAGATGGCTGACCTTTTCCCGGACTTGACCTATGATCGCATTGATGAATGGATGGGCCACCGCCCTGCTACCGCGGATAGCCTGCCAATAATCGGCGTAAGTCCGAAAGCTGACAATGTATTTCTGGGCTATGGGCATCAACATATCGGCCTGTCAGGTGGGCCTAAAACTGGACGTTGGTTGGCAAAGCTTGCAACTGGCACCCCAATGAATACCGATTTGTCTGCCTATGCGGCGGATCGACAACTTTAACTGACTACCACTGACTACCAATGTAAAAAGGGAGACTACGAATGAAGACAGTAAACATCACATTAGGCGCCACGATGGCCGCTTTGACTTTTGCAGGCGCGGTATCTGCGGAAACCTGGGATATGCCGATGGCGTATTCTGCAACAAATTTCCATTCTGAACACGGCGTGATATTTGCGGATAAAGTAAAAGAATACACCAATGGCAAGCTGGAAATCACAGTGCACCCAGGGGGTTCATTGTTCAAGGGTGGAGAGATCAAACGTGCGGTTCAGACAGGGCAAGCACCGATTGGCGAACGCTTCATGTCCGCGCACGCGAATGAAGCCCCGATTTTAGGTTGGGATAACCTGCCGTTCTTGGCCACAACTTACGCAGAAAATGATAAGCTTTGGGCCGCTGCCAAAGACAAAGTGAACGCAGCCCTTTCAGGTCAAAATCTGGTAGCGCTCTATACCTGCCCGTGGCCTGGACAAGGGTTCTATTTCAACAAGGCGGTGAATTCCAGTGCAGACACCAAGGGTGTTAAGTTCCGTTCATACAATTCTGCCACTGCAGCCTTCGCCGAAGGTTTGGGCATGATCCCCGTACAGGTTGAAGCGGCTGAACTTAGCCAAGCATTGGCAACAGGTGTGGCTGAATCCTTTATCTCATCTGGTTCAACTGGTTATGACCGTAAAGTTTGGGAACACTTAAGCCATTACTACAAGGTGAACGCATGGCTGCCACGCAACTATGTGATGGTCAACAAAGGTGTTTGGGATGGATTGGACGCAGACACTCAAGCCGCTTTACAAAAAGCGGGTGACGAAACTGGTGCGGCCTGTGCACAGAAATCTGCTGATCTTGCAAACTTCTACTTTGAAGAGTTGGAAAAAGGCGGCATGACCGTAGAGCCAGCCAGCCCGGATTTCTTAGCTGAACTCAAAGCTATCGGCGCAAAAATGACCGATGACTGGCTGAAAGAAGTTGGTGCTGATGGTCAAGCAATCCTTGACGCTTATAAAGCCAACTAATTTCGGTTTACACTAATACATGACCCTCTCGTATTGAGGGGGTCATGTTTTTGAGGGAGGACGACGACAATGAATGATTGGGCATCTGTTTTAGGGGTACCACTATGGGGTTGGCTTTTTGTGCTGCCCATTATGGTTGCGGCCTTATGTTATTTCTTTCAAGCACCAGCAAAGCGGCTATTAACACCTGTATGGCGTTTTCTGGATCGCCTATATCTGGCAAGTGGTGCGTTGGCTGCGGCATTCATGGTCATAATTCTGGTTATCATCGTTCTTCAAATGATCGCGCGATGGAGCAGTATAAGCTTCCAAGGATCAACAGAATTTGCAGGCTACGCAATGGCGGCAACATCGTTCTTTGCTTTTGCTTATGCGTTGAACCGCGGTTCCCATATCCGCGTTTCTATCTTGCTGAATATCAATAACTTTACGCGTAAATGGGTGGATGCTTACGCGATATTGATTGCCGCTGTTACTGCTACTTATTTCGCGCGTTATGCCGTGAAAACAAATTTTATGTCCGAAATACTGAATGACCGAACGCAAGGACAGGATCAGGTTCCTGAATGGTTACTGGCGTTTGTCAGCATGTTTGGAACATGGCCGACAAACTGGGGGGAACTTTGGGCAACGGTTGGAAGTGAATGGGTTTATACGCCTGTTTGGCTTCCTCAGTTACCGATGTCCTTAGGTACAATCCTTTTGGCCATCGCCCTTTGGGACAATCTTTTCCGCCTTTTGATTAACGGCGAAAGCAACATTAAAGGCGAAGCAGTAGAATGACCGAACTTTACGCAACAGCTATTTTTCTTTTTGTACTCTTCGCGCTTTTGGGAAGCTCTGTCTGGATCGGGCTTGCACTCATGGGGGTCGCCTGGGTTGGAATGGAACTGTTCACTTCGCGCCCGGCGGGTGACGCCATGATCACCACGATTTGGACGGGTGCCTCCAGCTGGACTTTGACGGCTTTGCCATTATTTATCTGGATGGGCGAAATCCTGTTTCGAACGAGATTATCACAGGATCTGTTTCGCGGCCTTGCCCCATGGATGCGCATGTTGCCAGGTGGATTGCTGCATACAAATATCGCGGGCTGCACATTGTTTGCAGCCGTATCCGGCTCGTCCGCTGCAACCCTGACAACGGTCGGGAAAATGTCGATCCCAGAACTTCGTAAGCGGGGGTATCCGGAATATATGATCATCGGAACCCTTGCAGGCGCGGCCACGCTTGGCCTAATGATCCCGCCTTCTTTAACCTTGATCGTTTACGGTGTTACGATCAACGAGTCGATTACAAAACTCTTCATGGCCGGGATATTTCCAGGGCTGGTTCTATCAAGCCTTTTCATGGCTTACATCATCGGGTGGCATTACTTGCGCAAAGATGAACGGCCCGAGCCCGAGCCATCGATGACATTTGCCGAGATGTTTAAGGAAAGCCGTTTCCTGATACCCGTTATGGTGCTGGTATTTACCGTCATCGGATCGATGTACTTCGGTTGGGCAACAGCGACCGAAGCTGCCGCTGTAGGCGTATTGGGGTCACTTGCTTTGGCTACAATTCAACGCTCTTTGACGTGGGAAACGTTTAGTGCCAGCTTGATGGGTGCCACGCGCACATCGGCCATGATCGCTCTGATCCTGATGGGGGCCGCGTTTTTGTCGCTGGCTATGGGTTTCACGGGCATACCACGTGCACTTGCCAGCTGGATTGACACGATGAACCTTTCGCCAATTGCCCTGATTGCTGTTCTGACAGTGTTCTACCTTGTCTTAGGTATGTTCATGGATGGGCTTTCCTCAGTTGTATTAACGATGGCAATCGTTGAACCAATGATCCGGCAGGCAGGCATTGACGTTATCTGGTTCGGTATTTTTCTTGTAGTCGTGATTGAAACTGCCCAAGTAACACCTCCGGTCGGGTTCAACTTATTTGTGCTACAGGGCATGACCCAACACGAGATTTCCTATATTGCGAAAACGGCCATCCCCATGGTTGGGTTAATGCTTCTCATGGTGGTCATTCTCGTGGTGTGGCCAGAACTGGCGACTTGGCTACCGGAAAACATTAGGGGCCAATGATAGTGATCAAGTTACTGTCCTACATTGGGCAACGATCATCGTCTGTACTGATACTTGGGCTGCTTATGGCAGCCCTTTTACCAAGTGTGTCCAGCGCACTGCGCCCTGCTTTACCCCTTTTGGTATCACTCGTACTGGGCTTGGCAATCGCGCGTTTGGACGTGCTTCATGTGTTGCGAGAATTTACTGAACTGCGAAAATCACTCTTATTACTCGGTATTGTTCTATTGTTCATGCCATTGACCTGCATGCTTTTGGTATGGGTCTGGCGCTTGTTTCAGTTGGATGAAAGTGGTGTTCTATTACTCATCGTATTCGCAGCCGCACCGCCCCTTAGCTCTGCCACCAGCCTTAGTCTATTGCTGGGATTCAACGCCCGCATCACATTGCAGGTCACATTGTTGGCTACTCTTGCATCTCCCATTCTTGGCCCCTTATGTTTCCCCCTTGTTGGCCTGTCTACTGATTTTGAGATAACCGCAATTGCCCTACGGATCGCATTGATGATTGCAGGCGGCTTCGCCCTTGGTCTTGGGGTGCAAGCGGTGTTAGGAAAAGCTGCGATTGGACGCAATCCAGAAGCGTTTAACGGCATTGTCGCCTTGTCTATGGTTCTGTTCTTATTTCCGCTTTTTGATGGCGTTATCATCCATATTATAGTGGCACCTCTACAATCCTTTATGGTTCTGATCCTTGCAATTGTCTTAAATTTTGGCGGCAACTTGGTTACTCGCGGGATCAGTCAGCGGTTTTCAACATCACCAACTGCCAGTGCTTTGGGTTTGATGTTTGGCAACCGCAATGTTTCATTTTATCTGGCTGTGCTGCCGTTTAACCCGTTGCTGAGTGTCTTTGTCGCCGCAAGCCAAATTCCGATGTATATAACGCCTGCCTTATTTGGGAAAAACAAACCTAGATAAACCTACCACGGAAGGATATTTTGATGGTGACCGCTTGCGATTATTCCACAAACCGCGTTGATACCACATGCCCGCAAGAACATGCTAAAGTGTAATCTATGAAATCGAACGATTTAAATACGCCATTTCTAGGGATTTTGATGTTGGACACCAACTTCCCTAGAATTATCGGGGATGCAGGAAACGTAGACAGTTACGATATTCCTGCACGCACGCTCGTTGTTTTGGGCGCTGGAAGTTTGGATATTGTTAAAATTGGTCAACCATCAGATTATTCAATTAATGCTTTTTGTACAGCGGCCAGACAACTGGAAGAAGACGGTGCCTTTGCCATCGTATCAACCTGCGGCTTCCTAATCACCATACAAGATATAATATCCAAGGTCGTGAACATTCCAGTTATGGTGTCTGCCTTGTCGCTATACCCGTCAATTATGTCTAAATTAAATGGAGGGCCAATTGGTATCCTGACCGCATCGCGCAAAGATTTGGGGGGTAAATTGCTAAAGGCCGCCGCCATTGATCCAACCAAGGTCCGTGTTGCCGGAATGGAAGAATGCGCGGCGTTTTCAGACGTGATATTGCAGCCCAAGGAAAAACAACCCACGGAAATCAACATCGTGGAGATTGAACGATATGTGATTAAGCAGGCTCTAGATCTATTGAAAAAAGACCCCAACATTACCGCATTTCTGTTGGAATGCGGAAACTTACCACCATATGCACAGGCTATAAGTTTGGCAACTGGACGTCGTGTATATTCTATACGGGATGGTGCGAAACATTTAACAAAATTGGCATCAGTAAAGTGCCATAGCGAGGCACATTAAAGACATGCAACGCAACCGACTACATGGATTTTTGAATAGTGAAATTGAGAGCAGGAGCTGCGGTGACATATATCAATGTCCGCTATGGGTAAAACCGGTGATACCTAATAGAATAAGTCGAACGCCTGCTTTCCGCCCATTGTTACCATAAAAAGCGCAAACATGACTGGACTTCAGTGGCTCAACGAGCGGTACTGTCGATACCGACACACTTGGATGTG
>CAXMSA010000111.1:0-6857 GCA_964195605.1 uncultured Amylibacter sp. | reverse complement strand
AGGCGTATTGGTCTTACCGATAATCAACGCACCCGCTTCGCGCAAACGCGTTACAGTCAGACAATCCTGTGTTGGTACATGGTCTTTATATATCAGTGAGCCATAGGTGGTGGTTATGCCCTTGGTATCGTTCAAATCCTTAATCGCAATCGGCAACCCGTAGAGCGGCCCATGGCCATTGGCGTTTTGCATGGCTTCAGCCTCTGCAATAATTTCTTGGCGCGAACGCAGTGCAATAATTGCATTCACTTTAAGGTTTACAGCTTCAATCTGATCCAGAAATGCATTTGCAATTTCAGGTACAGACAGTTTTCCGGCCCGCTGTGCCTGACAAAGTTCTGTTGCATCCATGTTCATAATCATATCATTCAAACCATGTTTTTTATTCTTTTTCGACCTTACCCCTTTTTTTGTGCCTATTGTTAAACTATCTTTCTTATAGAGGCGCGTTTCACTTCATCTGTGAGGGGTGTTTTGCGAATGAACTTCGGGGAAACCCGACCTATGGGAAGGAAATTAATTCTATGAGCAAACGTGATGATTTAATTGCACAATATGCAGGCGACCTGCGCGATAAATGCGGTATTGAGCCAGACATGGATCTGCTGACAAAAGTAACCATCGGTTGCGGCCCCGCAATTTACAATGCGGACGCATCAACTATTGCAGGCACACAAGAGCACGAACTTGAAACAGTAAAGAACAATTTCCTGATCAAAAAACTAGGCCTGTCAGATGGCCCGCAACTGATGGATGCAATCAACTCAGTCCTGACAACATACGGCCAGTCAAACCGCAACAAATACCGTGCGGTGGTGTATTACATGCTGGCAAAACATTTCGGTAAAGAAGCCGTTTATAGCTAAGCTACACGGCTTATTTGACTGATTAGGGTGCCTGCTGCTTAGGCACCCTTTTTTATGCCTTAAACTGCAATCCCAGAATGTCACGCGCTTGCTGCCAACTGGCTACAGGGCGTTCATATTTTTCACACAGCTCTGCCGCGCGCGCGACCAAAGCCGCATTTGACGGGGCCAGCGTATTACGGTCAATCCGCATGTTGTCTTCCAGACCCGTGCGCGTATGCCCACCTGCAGCGATTGACCATTCACTCAAGGCAATCTGACCGGATGCAACCCCCGCACCACACCAAGTAGCATCTGGTGCTATGCGTTTCACGGTTTTGACGTAGAAATCAAAAACATCCTTGTCTATAGGCATCGCGTTTTTTACACCCATAACAAACTGGATATGAAGCGGCCCCTTCAGGCGGCCATCCTTTTGCATTTTTACCGCTTGAAAAATATGTGACAGGTCAAACGCTTCAATTTCAGGCTTCACATCATATTTGATCATCTCGGACGCCAGCCAATCGACCAGATCAGGCTGATTCTCATAAACCCGTGTCGGGAAATTGTTTGAGCCAACCGAAAGCGATGCCATGTCGGGCGCAAGTGATAGCATGCCACCACGCTCATGCCCCGCACCAGAGCGCCCACCTGTGGAAAGCTGCACAATCATGCCAGGGCAATACTTTTCGATTCCCGCTTTCAAGGCGGCAAATTTCTCAGGGTCGGAGCTGGGCGTTTCATCCTCATTGCGCACATGGCAATGGGCAATGGTAGCGCCCGCTTCAAAGGCCGCGTGCGTGCTTTCCACCTGTTCGGCAATCGTAGTTGGCACTGCCGGGTTATGGGCTTTCGTCGGGACAGAACCCGTGATCGCCACACATATAATACAGGGATTATTCATTGTTTAACCTTTATATCCGCCCAGATCACAAATGATCTGCCATTCATTTTCAGTAACGGGTTGCACAGACAGGCGCGAATTTTTAACCAATATCATATCGGTCAATCGCGCATCTGCCTTGATTTGTTCCAGTGTCACAGGATCAGGCATATCACCCACCGCACGAATATCAACACATTCCCAGCGCGGATCATCCGTTGTGCTATCAGCATGGCATTGAGCACTGACCTCAATCACCCCAACAATGCGCTTTTCATTAATCGAGTGATAAAAGAACCCCAGATCACCTACCGCCATCTGGCGCATAAAATTACGCGCCTGATAATTGCGCACCCCGTCCCATTCTTCACCAGCCTGCCCTTTGGCAACCTGTTTGTCCCAACCCCAAGTATTGGGTTCTGATTTAAACAACCAATAGGCCATGTGGTTACACCTCTCTTTTTAAGGGCCGCGACATTAACTGTTTCAGCGCTTCTTCAACTGATAGCTGCTTTTGTAATACAGCAGAGACAGCGGCGCAAATCGGCATTTCAATCTGGTATTTTTCGGCCAAAGCCGCAACGGCTTTTGCCGTGGCTATGCCTTCCACGGTTTTAGTTTGACCAAAATCAGCCGACATGCCCACCTGGTGGCCAAAGGAATAGTTGCGCGATTGCGGGGATGTGCAGCTTAGTACCAGATCACCAAAGCCAGACAGGCCAGACAGGGTCTCGCCCCGCGCACCCATTTTACCTGACAGCGTTTTCAACTCTGCAAATCCGCGCGTCAGCAAAGCCGCCTGCGCGCTTTCCCCCAAGCCTGCACCGCGCACAATACCACAAGCAATCGCATAAACGTTTTTCAATGCACCACCCAGTTGCACCCCGTTAACATCACCCGTCAGGTACATCCGCATCGTCGGTGTTGATAGCATCTTTTGCAGAGATGCCCCTAGCCCCGCATCCGCCACGCCAAGCGTCAGTGCGGTTGGTTTTCCACTGGCAATTTCGCCGGCAAAGCCCGGGCCAGAGATCGCCCCTGTTACACATTGCGGCAGTTCTTCACCCAGAATATCCGTCTGACTAAGTCCGCTTTTCAGCTCAATCCCTTTAGCGCACATCAAGATGGGGCAGGTAATTGTCGCAAAGCTTTCAGACCGCAAAACCGCCCGCGTAACCTGTGCTGGCACGACCATCAAAATAATCTCTGATCCGCCCAGATCAGATAATTCATGTGTTCCCGTCAGCACATCTGGTAGTGTTATTTCAGGCAAGTAAGGCGTTTGATGTGTCTTATTAATCTGCCCCATCACCGCTGCATTGCGCCCCCAAAGGGTTACTTTATGGCCGCTACTTGCCAGCACGCTTGCCAAAGCGGTGCCAAAGGCACCTGCGCCGATCACACCGATAGCACTCATGCCTTGGCCCCCTTTTTGCCAGAACCCAACATTGGCTTTGCCGTTTGATCCAATGGCCAGCGCGGACGGGCAGCCATTGCCATGCTGCTGAAATCCCCTGCGCGGTATTTCTCAACCCCGACCCATGCGATCATGGCAGCGTTATCAGTGCAATATTTCAAAGGCGGTGCCAGAAAGGCGAAGCCCTGTTTTTCGCAAAGCCCCTGCAACCCGTGCCGAATAACTGTGTTCGCGGCAACACCACCTGCAACGGCCAGAACCGGCATTTTTGTATTGGTTTGCTCGATGAATGCCAAACAGGCTCGACGGGTTTTTTCAATCAACGTATCGGCCACAGCCGCCTGAAATCCTGCACAAAGATCAGCACGATCCTGCACAGTCAGTCCACCCTTTTCATCCACAATCAAATCACGCGCACGGCGCAGAGCGGTTTTCAGGCCGGAAAATGACATGTCACACCCGGCACGATCCAGTAAGGGCCGAGGTAGTTTGAACCGTCTCGCTTCACCCTGAAGCGCTTCTTTTTCCACCAAAGGCCCACCGGGATTACCCAAACCCAACAGCTTTGCGGTTTTGTCAAACGCTTCACCGGGGGCATCATCAATGGTGCCGCCAAGGCGCGTAAAACGATCTGCCGCATGCACGATCAAAAACTGGCAATGCCCGCCGCTGACCAAAAGCATCAGATAAGGAAACGATGTGCCATCCGTCATACGCGGGGTCAGCGCATGACCTGCCAGATGGTTCACACTGATTAACGGTTTGCCGGAACCTGCCGCCAAGCCTTTGGCACACATCACACCACTTAGCACGCCACCGATCAGGCCGGGGCCGGATGTAACGGCAATCGCATCCACGTCCTTTAATTTCAAAGATGCATCTTTCAGCGCCGCTTCAACACAAATATCCAACCGTTCCGCATGGGCGCGTGCAGCGATTTCAGGCACAACACCGCCAAAATCCGCATGTAAATCACACTGATCAAACACAACCGAGGCCAGTATTTCGGCAGGTTGCCCAGTCCTGTGGCGCACCACCGCCGCAGCGGTATCATCGCAACTGCTTTCCAGTCCTAAGATTGTGACGGTTTGGGACATTGCCAAAAATTACCTTACGTGTTCATCTTATGCCGAGTTATCACCTGACCCCAAGGCAAGCAATGCAGCTGTTTAATGAAAACGCCAGATAAAACCCTATTGATGATCCGCGCCTATGATCAGGCCGTCGATTTCGTGGCCGAATTGGCCCCGCCCAGCCCTGTTATTTTTGCCCCTATGGTGCAGATTGAGCCGGTAAATGCAGATCAAACACTGCCCGCAGCCGCGCTTGTGATTTTTACCTCGGCAAACGCTGTGCGGCTTTACGCAAACAAGGCGCAGCACAACGGGGGCGTATTTTGCGTAGGATCTGTAACCACACGCGTTGCTGTAGCGCTTGGGTTTAGTATTTCACAAACCTTCAAGACCGCCGAAGAACTTGTTACATATTTCCGCAACACTGCAAATGGTAGCACAAGCATATTATACCCAAGGGCAGAAACCATCTCATTAGATATTGCAGGGGAATTGGCAGGCATGGATCTGCAAGTTACCGAAGCTATTCTTTATCGCCAAACATTCCGGCCCCTATCCGATGAAGCCGTGATTTTAATCGAATCATCCCCCACGCTGGTACCCATTCTGTCCAAAGAAATCGCCAAACGCTTCCTTTGCGCCATCACAACTCTAAAACCACATGATTTGATGCTGGTATGCATAAGCCCCTCTGTTGCGGCTATTTTTGCTGATTTTAATGTTAAATTTGCGGAAAAACCCACCCGCGCGGCTTTAATCAAGCAGATAAAAACCTGCCTGAAAATGTAAAAATCCCCAACAAGGCCTTTAAGATCAGTAAACCACAGCTTATATTCAACCTGTTAAATAAAGGTATTCCCCGTGGCAGATAAAGACACTAAAAATCCAGACGTTGAACCGCTTGAAGCAGAAGAGATTTTGGATGTTGTAGAAGAGACATCCAAAGACGAGCCTGCACAAGATGAACATGCAGAACCAGAAGAAGTAGAGGAGGATGAGCATAACCTATCATCCCGCATTCTGCGTGTTCTGGCCATTCTTGCGGTTGGTGCTGTTGGCGGTATTTGGGCCGCACCAAAAATTGCCCCCATGCTGCCTGCCGGACTAAAGCCTGTGGCAGAATTTTTGTCACCGCAAGCAAACATGTCTGCGCAAATCGTAACGATGCAAACGGATTTCAATGCGCGCCTTGCCAAAATTGAAGAGACCAGTGACCAACAAGAAGCCATCGCACAAATCACCCCTGTGCTTGACCAGCTCAATAGTAACAATGCTGATCTGACCGCAAATGTGGACACGCTTTCGCAAACCACAAGAACGCTGGAAGACAGCTTAGCGGCATTACAGGCAGAGCTGATAAAGATCACTGCGCGCCAAGCACTGACCACCCAAAATGGACAGGTCTCAGATGATGCTTTGCAACAGTTTGAAGATAAATTGGCCGCTATTACCACAGCCCAACAAAAACTGAACCACAGCCAGTCTCGGGCAGTTGAGGCGCAACAGGATGCAAACAGCAAACTACGCATGGCCGAAGCAACAAGCGCTTTGGCACAGATTTCAAACGCATTGAAAGCTGGCAAACCATTTCAAACGGCATTAACCCAGCTTTCAGATGCTACAGGTATTACCGCTTCCGCAGGGCTAACAGGTATTGCGGCAAAGGGAACGACATCCCTATCTGCATTGAAAAAACAATTACCAGGCCTTGCGCGTATCGCATTGCGTGATGATGATGCCGCAAACGCAAATGGTACCGCACTGGGAAAATTTACATCATTCCTGAAATCACAGGTTGGAACCCGTTCATTAGAGCCACAATCAGGCGATGGTCTGGATGCAGTGCTATCGCGTATCGAAGCTGCATTAGAGACTGACGACACGGATAATGCATTAACCGAAACGGCCGCGTTAAGTGCGCCCGCGCAACAAACAATGACGGGCTGGATTGTATCTTTAACCCAACTAAATGACGCAACAACCGCAGTACAAGCATTGCAACAACAACTCACAACGAATTAGGCAAGGCAATATCATGATCTGGTCACTTGTAAAAATTATCCTGTTTATCTGCGCCATCGCCCTGATCACTTTTGGCGTTGTCTTCCTAATAGATGCCGGTGGCGAAGTACGTGTTTCTATCGCTGCAATGGAATACAGTTTCAGCCCGCTTATGGCGATGATTGCTGTCATATTGCTGCTTGTAACTGTTTGGCTTGTGATCATTGCACTTGGCTTTGCCTTGGCCGTGTTTCGTTTCTTCAACGGCGACGAAACCGCCATTACCCGCTACTTTAACCGTAACCGCGAAAAACGCGGTTTTGATGCGTTGGCCGAAGGCATGGTTGCACTGGCCGCAGGCGAAGGCAAAACGGCTTTGGCCCAAGCCCATAAAGCCGAAAAACTGCTGGCCCGCCCTGAACTGACCAACCTGATCAACGCACAAGCCGCTGAAATGACTGGCGACACTCAAAAAGCGTTAAAATACTATAAAAACCTGCTGGAAGATGACCGTACCCGTTTCGTTGGTGTGCGCGGCTTAATGAAGCAAAAATTAGCTGAAGGTGATACCGTAACCGCGATGAAACTAGCTGAGAAAGCTTTTGCACTGCGTCCTGCCCATGAAGACACGCAAA
>CAXMSA010000110.1:0-7139 GCA_964195605.1 uncultured Amylibacter sp. | reverse complement strand
TGCTATCAAAGGAGGGCGAAGAAACCTCAGACGTCTATTCGAGCGTTATTTAAATCGCAATATACCAGTAATACACTGTAAAATATGTATATAATGGTGCTGCTGGGGAGAATTGAACTCCCGGCCTCGTCATTACCAATGACGCGCTCTACCACTGAGCTACTGCAGCACATCACTGGCCGCGTTTTATCGCAAAAAATGTGAAACGCAAGTGATAACTGGACCCCATCCGAACCTTATTGTAAAGGGGTGCCATGAGCAAAGATGAAAGCCAGATGACAGATAAAGAAAAGGCTGCAGCAGAACGTGCTGAACGGCTACGCAAGCAATTGCGCGAAAATCTGCGTCGGCGTAAAGCACAGAGCCGTTCGCGCAAAGCCGCGGGTACTAAGGGGTAAGGTTACATGGATTCAATTCTAGTCCGGGGCAACGGCCCTTTATCTGGTGAAATCACCATCGCCGGGGCGAAGAATGCCGCGCTTACGTTGATGCCAGCCACATTGTTGACCGATGAGCCGTTGACGCTGACCAATGTGCCGCGCTTGTCAGACATCAAAACCACCAATGAATTGCTATCATCTCTTGGCACTGAAGTGGCCGTGATGCAAGATGGCCAAATCATCGTTCTGGACACCAAAGAGATCACAAATCACACCGCCGATTATGACATCGTGCGCAAGATGCGCGCCTCTATTTTGGTGCTTGGACCAATGCTGGCGCGTGATTGTAAAGCGATCGTGTCACTACCGGGTGGTTGTGCCATTGGTGCCCGCCCTGTGGATTTGCACCTCAAAGGGTTAGAGGCCATGGGGGCCGAGATTGAACTGAAAGACGGCTACATTCACGCAACCGTCAAAGGTGGCCTAAAGGGGGCCATCATTGAGTTTCCTTTTGCATCTGTCGGGGCTACAGAAAATATTTTGATGGCCGCGACCCTGGCCAAAGGTACCACGGTGATCAAAAATGCCGCGCGCGAGCCGGAAATTGTTGATTTGGCAGATTGCCTGCGTAAAATGGGTGCGCAAATCAGTGGTGATGGCAGCCCTGACATTACCATTGAAGGCGTGGAAAAGCTGCATGGGGCAACTCACCCGGTTGTAGCTGACCGTATTGAACTTGGCACTTACATGCTTGCCCCTGTCATTGCTGGCGGCGAGGTAGAACTTTTGGGCGGGCGTATCAACCTGCTGACGGCTTTTTGTGAAAAACTGGACGAAGCAGGTATTTCCGTCACCGAAACCAAACGCGGATTGAAAGTAGCCAGCCGTAATGGCCGCATTAATAGCGTTAACATTACCACAGCCCCTTTTCCGGGCTTCCCCACCGATCTGCAAGCCCAGATGATGGCAGCCCTATGCACTGCAAACGGCACCTCTGTGTTGGAAGAAACCATCTTTGAAAACCGCTTTATGCACGCCCCTGAACTGATCCGTATGGGGGCCAGTATTGAGGTGCATGGCGGCACTGCCACGGTCACGGGTGTGGACAAACTAAAAGCTGCCCCGGTGATGGCCACCGATCTGCGTGCATCGGTATCTTTGATCCTTGCAGGGCTTGCGGCAGAAGGTGAGACCGTTGTATCACGGGTCTATCACCTTGATCGCGGTTATGAACAACTTGTCCGCAAACTATCGGCCTGTGGGGCCAATATTGAAAGGATTTCCGTATGACGGTTAAAGATGCACGGTATGAAGATGTTGAAGAGCTGCCCCTGCGCCTGAAAGTGTGCGACGCAGAGGATTTGGCTATCGTTTCCGCCCTTTTGCAAGACGCAGTTCTGCCGATGAAAGAAACCTCATGGCAGCCCGACATAAATCGCTTTGGCATGTTGGTTAACCGGTTTCGCTGGGAAGATAAAACCCACGCCGAACATGGAAATCGCCCCTATGAGCGGGTGCAATCCATGCTTGTGATCGACAACGTGCAAAACGTGTCTTCGATGGGTATAGATCATACGGATAAAGGTCAGATCATCTCGATCCTTACTGTCGTGTATAATGCCGACAAAGTCACTTTTACATTTGCAGGCGACGGGGCACTGGCACTGGATGTTGAATGCTTAGAGATCACCATCAAAGATGTCACCAGACCCTATGCTGTAATTTCCAAATCTGCACCTTTTCACAACCTGGACTAATCCATGCCCGTATACCTGAATACCAAAGACGCTGGCTTTGATGCGTCATTCACTACATTTTTATCCAACAAACGTGAAACCACGGTTGAAGTGGACGATACTGTTGCCACGATCCTGTCTGATGTACGCAAACATGGTGACGCCGCTGTGATTGCGCTAACTGCAAAGTTCGACCACTTCGATCTGACCCCTGAAACACTGGCCTTCACACCTAAAGAAATAGGTGCGGCCATTGCAAAGGTTCCTGAAAAAGAAGCCAAAGCGTTGCAATTGTCGGCGGACCGTATTCGCGCTTATCACGCAAAACAATTGCCCGAAGACGCATGGTGGCAAGATGCAACAGGCGCGCAATTGGGCTGGCGTTGGTCGGCGGTGGAAGCGGCTGGCCTTTACGTACCGGGCGGTCTGGCATCCTACCCCTCATCCGTCTTGATGAACGCCATCCCGGCCAAGGTTGCAGGCGTTGACCGCTTATGCATTTGCGCCCCGACCCCGAACGGCCAATACAACCCACTTGTGCTTCTGGCCGCCCGCCTTGCAGGCGTTGAAACCATCTACCGTATCGGCGGTGCACAAGCAATCGCGGCAATGGCCTATGGCACTGAAACCATTGATAAAGTTGACACGATAACAGGGCCAGGCAATGCTTATGTGGCAGCCGCAAAGCGCCGGGTTTACGGTACGGTTGGCATTGATATGATTGCAGGCCCATCCGAAATTTTGGTAATAGCCGACAAAGACAACAACCCCGATTGGATCGCATTGGATATGCTGTCACAGGCCGAACATGATGAAAGTGCACAAGCGATTTTGATCACTGATAACGCGGCTTTTGCCGATAAGGTTATTGCCGCGATTGCGGTGCGTCTGGAAACTCTGGAACGCCGTAAAATCGCTGCCAAAAGCTGGCAGGATTTTGGTGCCGTGATCATCGTTGACGACCTGGATCAGGCTGCACAATTGTCAGACCGCATCGCCCCTGAACACCTTGAACTTTGCGTCACGGATGCCGAAGAATACGCCAAAAAGACCCGCCACGCAGGGGCAATTTTTATCGGCGCATGGACACCTGAAGCGATCGGCGATTACATTGGCGGCCCCAACCATGTGTTGCCGACAGCACGCTCTGCCAGATTTTCCTCTGGGTTGTCGGTTTTGGACTTTATGAAACGCACAACTTTAGCCAAGATGACCCCAAATGCACTGGCCGCCATAGGCCCTGCGGCCGAAATACTGGCAAAGTCCGAAAGCTTGGAAGCCCACGGATTGTCGGTCAGGGCGCGGCTGGATCAATTGAACGAAGGCAACAATGGTTGAAATATCTTACCTCTCCCACATCGAACTGGATGACACAGGGTTACCCGCCCCTACGCCGGAAGTCGATCAGGAACGCAAAATCGCGATTTACGATTTGCTGGAAGACAATGTTTTCGGCCTGCCGGATAAGCCTGATACCGCTTCCCACGCCGGCCCCTATAAATTGACACTGTCGATACTGGATAAACGTCTGGTGTTTGATGTACTGACCGAACAGGATGAAAAAGCCGCCGAGTTTCACTTGTCTTTGTCACCCTTTCGCGAAACCATCAAAGACTACTTCCAAATCTGTGAAGCTTATTTTGACGCGGTCAAATCCATGCCAGCCACCCAAATTGAGGCCATCGATATGGGCCGTCGCGGCATCCACGATGAAGGTGGGCGTTTGGTGCAGGAACGGCTTGAAGGCAAAATCGAAACCAACAAAACCACAGCAAGGCGTTTGTTCACCTTGATCTGTGTGCTGCATTTCAGGGGTTAAAGAATGACTGGTACCCCAAGTGCAGTGCTGTTTTGTTGCGACCACAACTCGATCCGCTCGCCGATGGCCGAGGCTTTGATGAAAAAACTGGTAGGTACCCAGATTTTCGTACAATCCGCAGGCGTCAAAAGTGACCACGACATCGACGGCTTCGCCGTGACCGTGTGTCAGGAACTGGACATTGAAATTTCAAAACACAAAGTGCGCTCTTTTGAAGACCTGGAAGATTGGGGCGAACGTCTGGACAGTTTTGATCTGGTCGTGGCCTTGTCGCCCACATCACACCGGCGCATCACCGAACTGACCAAAGATCATGCAGTGGATGTGGAATATTGGGAAACCGCTGATCCCACAGGTACGGGTGACAACCGCGAAGATAAACTAGCCGCATACCGCGCGGTGCGCGATGACATAATCGCCAATATCAAACAGCGGTTTTTGACAAAAGTCGCATAAACCTCGCAGCAATATTAAGCAAGCTTAACAGAACACTGCCAAAACCACCCCGATTATTTCCCGACATGATACTGACAACAATTTCACCGCTGATTTGTGGCAATTAACCTATGTTAACGCGCTGAAACACGGGCTAACTGCATTTTTGCTTGTGTTTTCCCATAAAGCGCATCATGTAAGCCACGCATAGGGGCAAAATCCCCGTAAGCCAATAAATTAGGAGTAAACATGGCTAAAGAAGAACTTCTCGAATTCGATGGTGTCGTTGTCGAGCTTTTGCCGAATGCGACATTTCGGGTAGAGTTAGAGAACGGCCATGAAATTATCGCCCACACTGCGGGCAAAATGCGCAAAAACCGCATTCGTGTGCTGGCAGGCGACAAGGTTCAGGTGGAAATGACACCTTATGATCTGTCCAAGGGCCGCATCAATTACCGCTACAAATAATCCAATGAAGTTGGTTCTGGGTTCCGCCAGTCCGCGCCGCCTTGAATTGCTGGCCCAGATCGGTGTTGTGCCTTGTGCCGTGCGCCCCGCCGACATTGACGAGACACCGTTAAAGGCAGAGCTACCACTGATCTACAGCCGCCGTCTGGCCGCTGGTAAAGCCCGTGCCATTACACACGTAAAAGACGAGATTGTGCTTTGCGCTGATACGGTTGTTGCTGTCGGGCGGCGGATATTGGGAAAACCTGAGAATACCCAACAAGTCCTTGAATTTATAAAGCTTTTATCAGGCCGACGCCACCGAGTTATCACTGCAATTGCAATTAAATCAGGCGACAGATTGCTGGAAAAGCAAGTGACAACAGCAGTAAAATTCAAGCATCTGTCCGATGCGGAAATCGCTGCTTATATCCGTTCCAATGAATGGCAAGGCAAAGCTGGCGGGTACGCCATTCAGGGCATTGCCGCGGCTTTTATTCCTTGGATCAACGGCTCTTACAGCAATGTAGTTGGCCTGCCGTTAACCGAAACAGCCGGGCTGTTAACAGCTGCGGGCTACCCACTTGATTACACGTTGGAGACACCATGAAACAGGGCCGCATAGCCGCAATTGACACAATAGACGGGCGCAAAATGGCAGCCCTGTTGCAAGACGGTAAATTGCATGATCTTTTGGTCGATCCGATTGATGACCGCCCGCGTCCAAGTGCCATTTATCGTGCTAAAGCCGGGCAACAGATGAAGGGTCAAAACGGTATTATCCTTGATCTGGGGCGTGGCCAGAAAGGTTTTCTGAAACAAGCCAAGGGAATCGCCCCCGGCACCACATTGCTGGTGCAGGTCAGCACACATGCCGAAATTGGCAAAGCCGCACCTGTGGTTAACAAACTGCTCTTCAAAAGCCGCTACGTTATCGTCACACCAAATGCGCCGGGCATTAATATCGCCCGCTCGATCCGCGATGAGGATGAACGTTTACGGTTACACGAAATTGCCCATGATGCGTTTGATGATGCGCCAGAAGCATGTGGCCTGATCCTGCGTTCAGCATGTGAGGGGGCTGATGAGGGCGATATATGCGCCAACATCGCGGCCATGTTGCAAGGGGCTAATGCGGTCTTGAATGATACTGCCGGTGCGCCTGAACTGTTGTTTGATGCCCCTGACGCTGCCGAACAGGCGTGGGCCAATTGGGGCAATATTGACGAACTTGTTGCAGAGGACGGTTGCTTTGAGACCTTAGGCGTCTGGGATCATATCCACGCGCTGGAACGCCCCGAATGCACTCTGTCAGGCGGGGCTTCAATGGTGATCGAACCAACCCGTGCGCTGGTGGCGGTTGATGTCAACACCGGCACAGATTTCTCGCTTTCCGCAGGACTGAAAGCCAATATAGCAACAGCCAAAGATCTGCCGCGCCAGTTACGCCTGCGTGGCCTTGGTGGCCAGATCGTGATTGATTTCGCCCCCAGCCCCAAGGCCGAGCGGCGCACGATTGAGACCCAATTGCGCCGCGCCTTCAAGGCCGACAACATCGACACCATCCTTGTCGGTTGGACGCCATTGGGCCATTATGAATTGCAGCGCAAACGCGAACGGCTGCCACTATCCGAAGTCTTATCCATATGAGCTGCCCGATCTGCAAAAAACAACCCGATAGTAAATACCGCCCGTTTTGTTCCAGACGCTGTGCCGACATTGATCTGGGGAAATGGCTGACAGGCAGCTACGCTATTCCAGCCGCTGATACTGATGAGGAAGATAGTATTCCAACGGCCTACCCATCACAAAATCAGAAATTACACTGACAGGGCATATTCCCTCTTGCCAGCATGCGCCCCCTATCCTAAAACGCCCCGACCCAGCGTTGGCTTTAGCCCATCGCAAAACAAGTGCCCGAGTAGCTCAGGGGTAGAGCAGTGGACTGAAAATCCTCGTGTCGGTAGTTCAAATCTACCCTCGGGCACCATTAAAATCAAAGACTTACACGACGTTTAATAAATCTTAGGCTCAACATAGGCTCTAATATTTACCTTACAAAAGATCTGTTGGTTTATCTCAAAAGAAAAATTTTAAACACTAAATCATAATTTGCGTGTCGGGGCTTAAATCCTTCTCCCACTATCAATAAATATCAAAGAGCATTTAGCTTATACAGCAGGAAGTACTCAGCGGTAATGAGCTTAGATATAATGTGGTAACGTATATGATTAGGGAAATAAAAAGTGTATGCTCAGATCATTACAATTGATTGTGCTACCTATATAGTAATTCGAGGGTGAAAATATGAATTATAGAAAT
>CAXMSA010000109.1:0-7143 GCA_964195605.1 uncultured Amylibacter sp. | reverse complement strand
GTTTTTTGGGTCGTTGGTGAACCTGTGGTGGGCCAGATGGAAATATCGAAACCAGCTCATCGGGATAACCATGATGAATGAGGCGATGCGCCCGACAGTTTTATTCAGCCATTCGGTTTTAAACGGCGTTGAATGAATGGTTTCATGCAAGATGGTGAAATTAAATGCGACCAGAATGCCCTGGGGGATTAGTAATATCCACCAAAACGGCAGCCCTGCCTGAATATATAAGCCGAAAACCAGTATCACCCCCCAATGCAGGGCAAGGTGGATAAGGCCCGGCATATCAGCACGTTTCGTCAAAGCGTTACGTGTAGAAACGTCTATCTGGTTTAAAAAATCTTTGTGATCCATTTAAGGTTGCCATCCCTTTGCCGCAATTTCAAAGCCATCAAATTCAAATCCGGGGGATACGGTGCAACCGACCAGAACCCAGCCATCCAAAGGGATGGATTTTTGCCACGCGCATTTTGGTACGATACGCTGCGGGCGTTGTGCCGTTGTGATGTCAGGGCCAAGCATTTCAATGCGTGTGATGCCATCTTCTTGGATGTGCAATTCCGTCGGGCTGCCAGCGTACCAATGCCAAATCTCCACCGCATCAACGCGGTGCCAGTGGCTGAACTGATGCGCCTCCAGCAAGAAATATATTGCGGTTCCTGTGGCGCGCGGCTGTTCATTTCCGCGCCAGGTTTCTGCATACCAGCCACCTTCTGGATGGGGTTGCAGATTTAAGGATTTGATGATGTCTTTCGGGTTCATATGATCTTTGGCCAGTTCTTTTATAATTTTAAATCCTACAAACAAAACCACTAACTAGTTTAGTATTTTAAAAGAGGCAGCAAATATATGTTAAGGGCATCCTAGTTAACATTTTGATATGGTTACCTGATAAACTGTTCCACATAATCAACCCCATGCGTGGTGTTTTTAAAGTAGTTTCGACATGTTTCAATCTTGGTGAAAACATCCTCATGCCCGGTTTCCTTGCCCCACGGATCAACATAAATCAGTGCGCCTGTGACGTGAAACAACGTGATCATCTCGTCCACATCTTCGGGTACCATAAGCGTGTGGGTCTCACCCGGTGGTTCAAACACATAGGCCCCGGTTGTGGCGGCCCAATCATGTTCCAGATAATGCCATGAGCCACGCAAAACATGGGCATGCACCGGACCTGCGTGTTTGTGACGTGATAAAACCCCTGATTTGCGCACCCGCAGCAGGTTCACATAATAACCCTGAGAGACATTCAGACAGAGCGGGCGAAACCAGACATCGGGGGCTTGGGGCACCCATAGGCTTTCATCCGCAGGGATCATATCGGGGATTACCAGATCAGGGGCCATATGGGGTGGTTGATTGCCTTGAAAAGGCATGTACTTCTCATCGGTCATGGTGTTTCTCCATATTCAATAGGGGTGATCAATTCTTCCCGATTATGCCATTGCCAATAGGTTTCTGTAATGCGCGTTGCCATTGGCCCCGGGGCATCATTACCTAATATCCGCCCATTGATGCGGGTGACGGGCACGGGGCCGCCTGCGGTGGTTGCGGTGAAAATCTCATCTGCTTGCAGAAACTCATCCGCCCTGATGTCACGGGCTTTATGCGGCAGGTCAAGGTTAGCACAAATTTCCAGCACGGTTTTACGGGTGATGCCCTCTAGCATGCCAGATTGCGGGGTTACAACCGTACCGTCGATAACTGCGAAAATATTGAAGCCAGGGCCTTCGGTGATATGGCCGCGATCATCCAGCAAAACACAAGTATCATAGCCCGCATCAAGGGCTTCAAACAGGGCATGTGTCATGTCACCCCAATGGTAGTTTTTAACAGTTGGATCAATAGATTGCGGCGATATCCTCGTGCAATTACTAGCCAGCATAATATGCGCGCCACGCTTTGCAACTTCGGTTGGGATAACCCAGATAAACGGTACCACCCATGCGTAGAAATGATTGTCGCAGGCGCGTGGATCACGGGTGCCAGGAATGCTTGGTGTGCCACGAGAGGCTACCATAGAGACATAAGCCGATGTCAGGCCAGAGGCCGCGACCATATCATGCAGGATGCGTTTGATATCAGCGCGGCTTTGCGGGATTTCAAGGCGCAGTTTGGCAATAGAAACTTCAAACCTGTCAAGATAATCCTCAAGGCGGAAAAAGTGACCGTCCCAGACATGCACCACATCATAGGTGATGTCAGAACGCGTCAACCCCCAGTCAGTGACGCTGATTTTAGCGTCTTTTACGGGTATGATCTGGCCATCCATCCATGCGGCACCGTTTGAAAGGTCAAGTTTTAGCATGAAAGATAAACCCAAGGAAGTTCAGCAGAATTTGCGCAGCCAGAATGGACGTGGAACCAGATTGATCGTAATCAGGGGCCACTTCAACCAGATCAATGCCGACAACATCATGGTTTTGCGCCACATGTTGCAGCAATTCCAGTATTTCGTAATACAGAAAGCCGCCGTGGCTGGGGGTGCCGGTACCCGGCGCTATGGACGGGCAAAACGCGTCAATATCCAGTGTGACATATATTTTCGCACCTTTTGGAATACGTTTGGCGGCAGCCTCAATCCCCATTTTACGGATTTGGCGGACGGATTGGATGTCTGACCCCATTGAACGTGCATCCTCATAGCCAACTTTGGCGGTCGAACTTACGTTGCGGATGCCGTATTGCGACAGGCCCGTGACATAATCTTTGTCGGCTGCGCGGCGCATTGGATTGCCGTGACCGTAACGCACGCCGTGGCGTTCATCGACAAAATCAAGGTGGGCGTCGATTTGCAACACGTGGATATCGCCCTGATCGTCAAATGCGTTGATGCACGGAATGTTTACAGAATGATCACCGCCGATGGTAACAGGAATAGCACCAGCGGCCAGTGCCTTGCGTACGCCAAACTCGATATTGGCGTGTGAGTTAATCGTGTCAGTGTGGATGATATCGGCATCCCCCATATCGACGATTGTGACATCCGCGCCCAGATAGGTCGCGTCATCTTCGTGGTCGTAGGCCCCCGCATGGCCGAATGCAAACAAGGTTGATGCTTCGCGCACACCGCGCGGCCCGAAACGTGCGCCTGATCTGAACTGGGTGCCTGCATCAAACGGTGCGCCTAAAATTGCCACATCTGCCGAAAAATCATCCCAGTTTTCAATGTAAGGTTTCTTGGCAAAAGTTGCGATGCCGACAAAAGGCAGGTTCAACCGCCCGCTTTCATAGCCATTATTGGTCATAATTGTCTCCATTTTTAATTTTAGGTTGCGGCAAGGGGGAGAAATATTCAATAAAAAACTATGATAATCGAACCGGAATTTTGGCGACGTACGCCGCCGGCACTTTTTCCATGCCTATTGGGCTTTATCGGTCTGGGCTTGGCGTGGCGCCGTGCGGCCGAAGTTTGGCCTGTGCCACCAGTGATTGGCGAAGTAATTTTACTAGTGTCGTGCCTTATGTTCATGGCCACAGGTACCAGTTATCACTTAAAGCTCAGCCTGCGCCCATCGGTAATTTTCGAAGACCTGAAAGTGGGCCCTGCAAGCGGGGCCGTGTCAGCCGGGTCCATGTGTTTGATGCTTTATGCTACGGCAATGGCCCCTTACCTGTATGAATTAGCGCAATTGTTCTGGTGGGTCGCCGTGATACAACATGCCGGTTATATGATTTGCGTGACCATAGCATTGGCACGGTCTGATACGCAGCTTTCGGATGTGAACCCGTCGATTATCTTACCCTATGTCGGATATATCCTTGCTTCTGTTGGCGGGCCTATATTGGGCTACGCCACACTTTCGGGCTTTTTGTTGATGGCAACAATTCCAGGCTGCATATTTATTATCATCCTGTCATTGGTAAATCTGAAACGGCACGGGGTGATCAAACCTTTGCGGTCCAGTTATTTCATAATCCTTGCCCCTTTATCGATTTACGGCATCGGTGCTTATAACATCTGGCCTGACAGCAGCTATATTATCTTCTGGTCCATCGCACTGTTTGCAGGTCTTTGTCTGGCCCCGTTTCTGGGCTGGTTCAGTGCAGGTGGCTGGTCGCCTGCATGGGGGGCGTTTACTTTTCCTCTATCTGCCTTTGCAGGTGTAATGCTGACCGGGGTGCAATCAGATTTCGGGTTGGTAGCCGACGTTGGCTCTGTGATCTCGCTTGGACTTGCAACTTTAGTTGTGCCATATGTGGTTTGGAAAACTTATCGGTTCTGGATGATTGGAAAGTTGACGCAAGCCACAGGCGCGAGTGTTGTTTAAAGGAATTTTCAAATGAAAATATTACATTTTTTGTTTTTGGTATTGATCTTTATAACTGTTTTAAGCTTTGGCCTATGGGGCGGGCTTGCATTGCATTTTCAAGCCATATCCAACTATCAATGGGCTTTTATAAGCCTGTGGGCCATTCTTACCGCCCTGACGCTTTGGGGAATTATCCGCCCATTGGCGCGTGTGCGGTCATTGGCGGTTTATGCCGGCAATTTTACTGACATGGTGGACCTCGATCACCCCAAGTCTTGAACGCGACTGGTCACCGGAACTGGCGCAATCGCTAACCGGTGAAATAGAGGATAAACAAGCCGTGTTGCACAATCTGCGCAACTTCAAATGGCGTACACCTACGGATTATGACGTGCAGTGGGAGACCCGTGCATATGATCTGGATCAGCTCGATAGTATCGACATGATCCTGTCTTACTGGGGTGATCAGGCGATTGCCCACACCTTGTTGTCTTTCGGTTTTGCAAATGGCGAGCATGCGGTGTTTTCAGTAGAAATACGCCGCGAAAACGGTGAGGAATTTTCCACTATCGGCGGGTTTTTCAAGCAATATGAATTGACCATACTTGCAGCCGATGAAAACGATATTGTGCGCTTACGCACCAATGTGCGTGATCCTTTAGAGGATGTGTATCTCTATCCTATCACGACTAGTAAAGCGCACCGTATTGCCCTGTTTAAAGGGCTGATTACCAAGGCCAATGCGCTGGCAGGAAAGGCGCGGTTTTATCATACGATAATGGCCAATTGCACCACGGTGATTTATGCGCTGGTCAGGCAGTACCGCGACGATATTGATCTGGATATGCGGATTATCCAATCGGGCTATCTGCCTGATTACATGGCCGAACGCGGAATTTTGAGCTGGCCCAAACCTTACGGTGATATTCGTGCGCGTGCGGCGATCTCGGCTAAGGGGCAGGGGATAGTAGCGGGTGGAAATTATTCGGTGGTAATTCGGAAGTAATTATAAAAAATCATTGTCATCATATATAAACCAAATACTATCTGTGTTGATATTGGATTACCTGAAAAGATCGGCCCAAAATTCAGGTGCAGTGTAGGATAGGGGAATGCTCATGAAACAACTTAGCCCATTTGGTGCGGTTAAACGCAGTCTCGTCGGTGATAATAATCCATCCATGCAACCTGGGTCTGACCCGGCTATTCTCGGCTCAGCAAAGCTTACCCCGCTTGACCCGGTTGAGGTGCGTAGTTTCCAGTCTTACAAGCTGGTCTATACGGTTGGGACGCTTGGCATAGATGATACCGGTGGCATCCGTATCGCATGGCGTTCGATCAGTGATGCGGGACGCCCGCAAATGACCGATCCTATGGGTGATAATTATGTGACGGCTTCCAGCAACGGAGCAGGGCGGTTGGCGCTGAAATACGATCATAATGGTGGCATACGGCCGTGGAACGAGGTTTTGACCATTGAGCAGGTTGGCGGGTATTTGCGCGAAGGGGATGAGATCACCATTCTGTTTGGCGACACGTCACAAGGCTCGGCTGGTATGTTAATCCAGACCTTTGTTGAAGGTGGTCGTGAGTTTCGGGTGATGGCCGATGTGCAGGCTACAGGTATATTCATTGAACTACCCGATACGCAGTTGGCTATTCCTTTGGTTGCAGGTCCGCCTGTTAGCTGGCACGCGGTCTTGCCCACATTGCGCCGCCCATCAGAGCAGTTTCATCTGGGGTTGAAGGCCGAAGATAAATGGGGCAATCCAACTGGGCAGGCAAAGACAGATTTACGGTTTGAGGCGTCCTTGCCGGTGGCAGGCTTGCCAGAGCGTTTGGTCTATGCGCCGGATGATCGCGCGCTGACACTGGAAGGGCTAAGTGTGACGCAGGAAGGCACGCTTTGGATCAAAGTGTTTATCGATGACGTGGAAGTGGCAAAAGCCGGGCCTTTGATTATCAAAGCGGGGGATCAAGCCGGGTTTTGGGGGGATTTGCACGGCCAAACAGGTGAAACCGTTGGCACCAACACAATCGAAAGCTACTTCGATTTCGCGCGTAACAAGGCTTTTTTGGATGTTACCAGCCATCAGGGTAATGATTTCCAGCTCACGGGTGATTTTTGGCAGCATCTGAACACACAAACCGCCGCATGGGATGAACCGGGGCGGTTTACGGTATTTCCAGGCTATGAATGGTCGGGCAATACTGCCGTGGGCGGCGATCATAACGTGTTTTTCCGTGATGAGGGGCGTACCATCCGCCGTTGCTCGCATGTATTGCTGGATGACTGCACGGATATGGATACGGATGCCAACACACTAAGCGATCTTTATAATGCATTCATCAAATCCGGTGACGATGTGGTACTTTATGCCCATGTCGGCGGGCGTTATGCGGATATTTTCTACGATCATAACCCACAGCTTGAAACTGCGGTTGAAATGCATTCCGCATGGGGCACGTTCGAGTGGATATTAACCGACGGTTTCCCTATTGGGCGCCGTGTCGGAGTTGTGTGCAACAGTGACGGTCACAAAGGGCGGCCGGGGGCGAGTTACCCCGGTGATAGTATTTTTGGCTCGCTTGGTGGGCTGACCTGTTTTCTGACAGATAAAAATGACCGCGACAGTATTTTTGAAGCCCAACGCCGACGGCATCATTATGGCACCACGGGGTGTCGGATGCATATGGATCTGCGGGTGAACCTGCCTGAAGTTAGCACGCTTTATGAACGCAATCCCGCTGCAATGCCTGACACGGCGACACATCAGGTCGACAACGTCATGATGGGCGATATTGTGCAAACGGCGGCGAATGCGGTTGACCTGGCAGTGTCGGTGAAAGCCCATGCAGGCATTGAGCGGATCGAGATCAGAAATGG
>CAXMSA010000108.1:0-7232 GCA_964195605.1 uncultured Amylibacter sp. | reverse complement strand
GGGTTATCCGCAAACATGCCCGCCGGCCCGGTATCTTTGATATCTTGCAAGGCCACCGCTTCTTTCGAAAAGCCAAAGCCGCCGCGCACGGTTTTCACCATGCCAGCAATTTCATTGTCGATCAGTAGCTGGCCGAAATCAAACGACATCAACGCATCTTGCAAACCGCCCATCACGATGAAATCGGCACCAGACATTGCCCCCATCAAGGGTGACATGCCTTTTTCAAAGCCCGATTGCGCATCCGCAACCTTGGAATTGGTCAAGCCCAGATACCCGCCCGCAGGCACGTTATAGAACCGCGCCATTTGACAAACGGCGGAATTCATCATGCCGATCTCAATCGCGCCCGGCGCATAGGCCCCGTCACGCATATCAGCGAACACCGGTAGGAAGTTGTAGATATGTGCGGTACCCGGTTTGGTCATTTGTGCCAATGTTGTCACCGCCAGCCATTCCGCGTTCATAATCGCAAGCATGCCCGGCAAGGAAAGTGGCGTACTTAGACCACCCATCGGGGCGATGGTGCCGTAAGCGGTGATACCGTTTTCGGCGAAATACATCATGGTATCAGTACTGTCGAAATCCAGTGTTAGCGGGGAAACGGCGGCGCAATAACCGAAGTTGATGAAGGGGCGTTCCCAAAAGGCTTCCTTTGAACCCGCAATCAACTCACCCAGTTTAATCACCTGTTTGGCCTCACCAATATTGTACACGGATGTCCGTACCGGTTTAACGCAGTTTTTCAGGGCTGTGTAAAACCGTGTCAGGCTGAACTGGTCTTTCGGCGCATCATCGGCCAGTGTTGAAATAGAGAACATATCGAAGTTGGGGCACTCATTCACCACATGTGCAATACGCGCTATATCTTCAGATGTGGAACGGCGGCAAATGCCTGTGACCGGGTCAACAATATCAGGTGCAGAACTGGCCGTCGCGATCACCGGTAGTTTGCGCGGAAAAGTGACGTCATAAGCAGGGTCACGGCCACGTAATGTGATCGTGGGCGGCACCATCTTGCGGTATTTTTCAACGATATTTGCAGGAATTTTCACAATCTCGGTTTCATGATCAACCGTGGCGCCATGTTCCGCGAAACGTTTGCGGGCCTTTTCATTACGCACGATAAGACCAGTTTCCGACAGTATCTCTAGGGATGCATCATGGACATACTGGATTTCGTCATCTTTGAGGTATGTGAAATAATTCATTTGCACGCTCTTTTTCATCTGTTTCTATTTAAGACGCTAGTTCAAAACGGGGCTTGTCTCAAACAATGTTTGCTGCCAAGATACATAAGTAAACCTAACCCAAGGCTACCTTATGCGACGCCCCCGTTTGAACGTTTTACGCACCTTTGAGGCCGCTGGCCGCAAGTTAAGCTTTTCATTGGCTGCAACTGAGCTGCATATCTCGCAAGCTGCCGTCAGCCAGCAAATGCTGCATCTGGAAGCATATCTGGGCGAGGCCCTGTTTATACGCCATCATCGCCGCATCACCCTGACTGGCACAGGGCAAGCATATCTTTATGCCGTGCATGAGGCATTGGACCGGCTGGATACTGTCACCGATCAACTGTTCCCTGATCGACCGCATCAGGTTGTCACATTAAGATGCACCTCAAGTGTTGCGACCCTGTGGCTGGCACCGCAAATGCGCGCATTCAATGCCAGTCACCCGGACATTGATCTGCATATCAGAACGCTGGACGCCGAAGGTGATGCCAGTCAGGCAAACAGTGCCGACCTTGAAATATTCATACCCGGCAAAACCCACCACGATACCCAAGTGACACCGCTTTTGACCTGTCTGATCACACCAGTTGCCGCCCCAGAGTATTTGGGGCAACGCAAACTGACAAAACCAAGTGACATTCTGGATTTTGATCTTATCCATATTTTAGGGTATGAAGATGACTGGCACCGCTGGTTCCGTGATAACCAGATGGATACGCAAGAGGTTCCGCGCGGGTTAACCGTGGACAGCTCATTATTTGCGATAGACACAGCATCACGCAGTGGTGGGATTTATCTGGGGCGGCGCCCGTTTATCGATAACGATCTGAAATCAGGCAAGCTTATTGAGGTGTTCGACCAGCCCTACCATCTGCACGCCAATTACTTTCTACGCCAGCATAAAAGCACCAAGAACAGCCGCAATAAAAACAGAGTTTCCAAATGGTTAAAGGCACTTGCGCGTGAAATTTAAAGGCCTCAGATAACCAGCAGTCATGATAAATGTAACGAAATCATCAGAAACGTTACTTGCAACGTAAAAAACATGCTGCATAGTCATATTGAGGGGGATGCCAGTTATATTTTACACCCAGAACTTGGGTATATGATTGATCAGGCAAGATAACATATGACAGCATTTCTAGAGGTCAAAAATCTGACAATAGGGTTTAAAGCCCCTGAACCCACGATCGAGGCTGTCAGTTTTTCTTTGAAAAAAGGTGAAACCCTTGCCATTGTCGGTGAAAGCGGGTCGGGCAAAACCCTAAGCTGCCGGGCGATATTGGGTGTTTTGCCAAAAGCCGCCGAAATCCGTTCCGGGCAAATCCTGACCCGCCACCAAGGGAAAACCGTTGATCTGCTAAAAATACGCGAACGGGATTTTCGCGCTATTCGCGGTGACCGTATTGCGATGATTTTTCAAGAGCCAATGCGCTCATTATCCCCCTTGCACAAGGTTGGCCATCAAGTCGCTGAAGTTCTGGAACTGCACCGCAATTACACAAAAAAACAGATCAAAAAAGATGTTCTGGCCACGTTCAAACGGGTCGGCTTTCCCGACCCAGAACGCGCCTATGAAGCCTATCCGTTTGAGATGTCAGGTGGAATGTTGCAACGTGCGATGATTGCGATGGCGATGATCGCAAAACCCGATCTGCTGATCGCCGATGAACCGACCACAGCACTGGATGTAACAACACAGGCGCAAGTGTTGGGGTTGATCAAAGAATTGCAGGCCGAAACCGGCATGGCGGTTATTCTTGTGACCCATGATCTGGGTGTAGTGGCCAATATGGCTGATCAGGTTGTGGTGATGAACAAGGGGCGGATAATGGAAAGCGGTGCTGCAAAGCTGGTTCTGGGAACCCCTGCGCATCCCTATACGCAAAAGCTGTTCGCCGCAGCCCCGGTTATTCCCGAAACAACGGAATTTGTGTGCCCCCCGCCGCATGATGATTTGATTTTGGACATGAGCAATGTTTCAAAAACATATCAGGCCCGCACTGCCACGCCGATGCAATCTGCGGTTCTGATCAAAGCGGTAAGTGACGTTAACCTGAAACTGGCGCGCGGCAAAACCCTTGCGGTGGTCGGTGAAAGCGGCTCTGGCAAATCGACTTGTGCGCGGATCGCATTAGGGGCAGAGCTACCGGACGATGGCAGCAAAGTCACCTTTTGTGCGGGCACGGGCGAGCGCCCGGTTGAAGTACATTCTTTAAGCCGCGAAGCCCGCGCTGCTTTTCAAAAACAAGCGCAAATGGTTTTTCAAGACCCGTTTTCATCACTAAGCCCACGGATGCAAATCATTGATACGCTAACCGAGCCCTTGGATATTCACGGGATTGGCAGCAAAGCGGAACGCCGTGACCGCGCTTGCGAGGTGTTGGCGTTGGTCGGGCTGGATGGCAGCATGTTGCGCCGCTATCCGCATGCATTTTCAGGCGGGCAACGGCAACGCCTGTCTATTGCGCGCGCCCTGACCTTGAACCCAAAACTGCTGGTGTGTGATGAACCGACCTCAGCACTGGATGTATCGGTTCAGGATCAAATCCTTGATCTGCTGGAGGAAATCCGCGATGTCCGCGGCCTGTCCTATCTGTTTATCTCACACGACTTGGCGGTGGTTTCGCGCATTGCTGACGAGGTGGCAGTGATGCGACAAGGCCGTATAGTGGAACAAGCCCCGCCCTGCACCTTGTTTGCCAACCCGAAACACCCCTATACGCGGGCCTTAATTGCAGCCCAACCCACACCCGACATCAACCGCCCGATTGATCTGAACCTGGTCGCATTAGGCGCGGGTTCCTCTGGCACATGGGCCGAACAGTTTCGTTATAACAGCAACGACATACCCCCACTAAAGGAACTTGAACCCGGTCATATGGTGCGCTGTCATGGGTAAATTACACACCATTTGCGGCGCATTCCTTTTGGGCTTAACCATTGCCCAAAGTGCCTTTGCAGGCGAAGTGCAGGAATGTGAGTTTTTCAAAGCCGATGTGAAAGCAGGCATTTTACCCCCGGTTTCAGAACGCATTCCCGACCAACCCCTGATCGTTGATCTGGCAGCCAAAGGCCGCACACCTGGCCATCAGGGCGGTATGTTGCGCACCATGATCACGCGTTCAAAAGACACCCGCCAAATGGTGGTTTACGGCTATTCACGACTGGTGATTTACGATCAGGATTACAAATTGCAGCCCGATCTGTTGGCCAGTTACGACAATATCGACGACAAGGTGTTTACCTTTCATTTGCGTGCCGGTCACAAATGGTCGGATGGCGAGCCCTTCAACTCTGCCGATTTTGAATACTGGTGGGATGATGTTGCCAACAATGATGAATTGATGCCCTCTGGCCCGCCGGAATTTCTGCGGGTTGAAGGCGAGTTGCCGCAAGTGTCTTTCCCCGATGACCTGACGGTTATTTACGCATGGTCTAAACCCAACCCGCAATTCCTGCAAATACTGGCACAAGCCCGCCCGCCCTTCATTTTTCGCCCCGCGCATTACCTGAACAGCTATCATCTCGATTTTGCCGATGAAGAACAGTTACAGCTTGAGATAAAGATGAAAAAAGTGCGTAGCTGGGCCTCTTTGCACAATAAAGTCGACAATATGTACAAATTCGACAATGCCGATCTGCCCACATTGCAGCCATGGATTATCGACGAAAAAAGCACCAAAAGCCGGCGTATTTTTAGCCGTAACCCGTTTTACCACAGGGTTGACGTAAACGGGGTGCAATTACCTTATATCGATCAGGTTGAGATGTCTGTTGTAGGCGCTGGTCTGGTGGCGGCAAAAGCCAATGCCGCCGAGGTTGATTTGCAAGCGCGCGGCCTAAGTTTCAAAGACATTTCCATCCTCAAAAAAGGTGAAAAAGACAGCGGCAAATATAAAACCCTGCTTTGGGCCAACGGCGTGGCCTCACAAATTGCGATTTATCCAAACCTGAATTTCACTGATCCGGTCTGGCGCAAAATCCTGCGCGATGTCCGTTTTCGCCGTGCTTTATCCATGTCGATTGACCGGCGCATGATTAACCGTGCACTATACTTTGGTCTTGCCAAAGAGGGTGCCATGACCGCTCTGCCCGCAAGCCCGTTTTATGATGACAAAAACCGCCATGCATGGGCGCAATATGATCTGAAAACCGCAAATGCCATGCTTGATGAAATAGGGCTAACCGAACGCCGCGCAGACGGTATCCGCCTGTTGCCCGATGGACGACCAATGATGTTTATTGTGGCAACCGCCGGTGAACGTCAGGAAGTTGAAAACGCGCTTCAAATCACCACTGACACTTGGCGTGACATCGGGGTGCAACTGGTTATCCGCCCGCTTGACCGCGACATTCTACGCAGCCGTGTGGGTGCAGGCATTGCAATGGCAGCAGTCTGGTTTGGCTGGGATAATGGCATCCCGCAACCCTATACATCACCGGCTTATCTGGCCCCGCGCCAACAGGATTTCTTTGCTTGGCCAAAGTGGGGTCAATACTTTCTGACCGAGGGTCAAGCCGGCGAAAAGGTTGATATGCCCGCGCCGCAAAAACTGCTTGATCTGTCTTTGGCATGGGATCGTGCGATTACGGATCAGGCCCGTTCTGAAATTTGGCGTGAAATGTTAAAAATCCATGCAGATGAAGTATATGGCATCAGCGTATTGGCAGAAGCACCACAACCAGTTGTTGTGTCTAACCGCCTGAAAAATGTCCCCGAAAACGCGATTTGGGCATGGGAGCCCGGCGCGCATTTCGGCATTCATCGCATGGACGAGTTTTACATTGATGAAACCGGGGGCACACAATGATTATCTTGCGCTACGCCCTCTACCGCCTGATGACCATGTTGCTGACCTTGCTGCTGGTCTCGGCTCTGGTTTTTTTCATCATCAACCTGCCGCCCGGAAATTACCTGACCAACCAGATCATGGAACTGCAGGCCACGGGCCAAGATGCGGGCGTGGCTAAAGCCGAGTTTTTGCAAAAGGAATATTCGCTGGATCGCCCCCTTGTAGAACAATACCTGATCTGGATCGGCGCATGGCCCGGCCCTTATGGATTTTCGGGCATGTTGCAAGGGGATTTTGGTTGGTCGTTTGAGTTTGACCAGCCTGTGATTGATATCGTTGGGCAAGCCCTGTGGTTAACGGTTCTGGTCAATCTGGCGGCCGTTTTATTCGTCTACATGGTCGCCCTACCCTTGGGTGTTCTGGCAGCCGCACGTGCGCAGACATGGGTGGATTATACATCTTCCTTTATCGGTTATCTGGGCCTTGCCACCCCCAACTTTCTGCTGGCCCTGATCCTGTTTTATTACGGCAACAGATACTTTGATTTACCCATAGGCGGATTGATGGCCCCGGAATTAGAGGCCGAACCGATGAGCATGGCCAAAATGAAATCAATCCTGTTGCACCTGATCATCCCGACCTTTGTGATCGGCACATCGGGGGCGGCGGCGATGATGCAACGCCTGCGTGCCAATATGCTGGACGAGCTGGACAAACCCTATGTGGAAACCGCCCGCGCCAAAGGCTTGTCGCCCACAAGAATGCTAATGAAATACCCCTTACGCATGGCCCTGAACCCGTTTGTGGCCGACATCGGCAACTTGCTGCCTTCAATGATTTCCGGATCGGTTCTGGTTTCGGTGGTTCTTGGCCTGCAAACCATCGGCCCCGCATTGTTGACCGCATTAAAATCACAAGATCAATTTCTGGCCGGTTTCATTCTGCTGTTCGTCGCCCTGCTGACCCTGATCGGCACGATGGTGTCAGATGTGTTACTCATGCTGCTTGATCCGCGCATCCGTTACGGGGGGCGCAAATAATGGCAACTTTACCTGACGGCCGTTATGTTGACGACGCCCCGTATGATGAAACCGCAAATGCCAGTGCTGCGGAACGCCCAGATATGGATGCGCCCAACTGGCTGCTTATATGGCGGCGGTTTCGCAAACATAAACTGGCACTGATCTCTGGACTGTTTTTG
>CAXMSA010000107.1:0-7383 GCA_964195605.1 uncultured Amylibacter sp. | reverse complement strand
CGCGAAGATGTGCGTGATTCCTTTGTATCGCTTAAATACAAATCTATCGCTGATTTGCCAAAGGGCGCAAAACTTGGGTCAAGCAGCCTGCGCCGCCGCGCACAAATCCTGCATATCCGCCCCGATATTAACGTGGTAGAGTTTCGCGGCAACGTGCAAACCCGCCTGCGCAAACTTGATGAAGGCGTAGCCGATGCCACTTTTCTGGCGCTCGCTGGCCTGAACCGCTTGGGTAACGCCCATATCGCACAATCAGCCATTGATACAGATGAAATGCTGCCTGCAGTGGCCCAAGGGGCCATTGGTATTGAATGGCATCAAGACAACACACTGATCCGCGATATGTTGGCCGCAATTGCAGACACAGACACCGCCACAAGGCTAGCCGCCGAACGCGCGTTTCTAAAGGCCCTAGACGGATCATGCCAAACCCCGATTGCAGGCTTGGCCACGCTGGACGGCGAAATACTGACATTGCATGGGCAAATCCTGCGCACCGACGGCTCTGATCAAGT
Organism: uncultured Amylibacter sp.; assembly: GCA_964195605.1. Classification (GTDB taxonomy): domain Bacteria; phylum Pseudomonadota; class Alphaproteobacteria; order Rhodobacterales; family Rhodobacteraceae; genus Amylibacter. Next base: position 6,868 of record CAXMSA010000107.1, on the reverse strand, counting down.
CAGCGGCCAGATAAGCGGCCCCGCCAAAAACGGCCCTGCCCTTGGGGCAAAGCTGGCAGCGGAATTGCTGGAAAAATCCGGTGGTGATTTCTTTTAATTCGCCGCCATTTTATGTGCATTGGGGAAGAACAACTGTTGCCCCTGTACTTTGAATTCAGCGATCAACTGTTGTCCTTGCGGACTTAGAAGCCATGTGATGAACACATCCGCACCCGCGGTATTCACATGCGGGTGTTTATCGGGATTGACTGCAATCACACCGTATTGATTGAATAACTCGGTCTGACCACTTAGCAAAATACGGTGGTCTTCTTTTGCGTTAAACGCAATCCATGTGGCCCTGTCGGTTAACGTATAACCGCCCATTTCCACCGCCATACGGATGGTGGCCCCCATACCGGAACCGGTTTCAATATACCATTTCCCGTTCGGTTGCAGATTAGCCGCTTTCCACAATCGTAGTTCTTTTTTGTGGGTACCACTGTCGTCCCCACGCGAAATAAACCGTTGGTGGGTGTTTTGCAGCGCAGACAATGCAGCATTTACGGTTTTCGTTTGTGCAACCTTTGCCGGATCATCCCTAGGGCCGATCAGAACGAAATCATTATACATCACGTCAAAACGCTCAACACCGAAACCTTGGTCGATAAATTTCAGCTCAGACTGCATCGCATGCACCAAAAGCACATCCGCGTCACCGTTCATCGCATTTTTAATCGCCTGGCCTGTGCCCACAGCAACAACCGCTACTTGCATGCCAGTTTCCGCTTCAAACTTGGGGATCAGAAAATCATATAGGCCAGAGTTCTGGGTCGAGGTTGTGGATTGGATCAAGATACGCGGCTCGCCTGCAAATCCCAAGGTTCCCAGCAGTAGCGACACAATCGCACCGAACATCATAATAGCTATTCTTTTCATGCAGTTGTGTTCCTGTTTCCTGTGGGAGATTAGCCTTATTCCGCAGGGGTTGCGTTTTGGTCTTGCTTCACTTCATCCAGCCACATTCCGTGATGTTCTTTTGCCCATTGCTCTTCCACTTCGCCAGATTTCATCGCGTCTATTGCCCCTTCCATACCAACTGAGCCGATATAGATATGTGCGAATATGACAGCTATGAAACCAAAGGCGACAATGGCGTGCCAAGTTTGGGAAAGTTGCATTTCTTCGTGTGGGGCCATTGTTGTGGGCAATTCGCCCAACCCCAATATTCCAGAGATACCCAGAGAATTAAGAAACTCAAAAGTTGGGGCAAACATCATTATTTGAAAAGGGAATAGAAGGGACAAACCCGTGAAAGAGATTGAAGCCCCAAATAGGATCACCACCCAAAAGATCATCTTTTGGCCTGCGTTGAATTTTGTAGATGGCGGATGCACGCCCTTAGTGAAAAGACCACCGGCCTGTGCCAGCCATTTCAGGTCGTGTTTCTTGGGGATATTGTCGAGAACCCACATCAAGAACACCAAAACAAGGCCAACCATAAAGGCCCAGCTTGTCCAGTTGTGTACAAATATACCTACGCTAGCGATCGCCGCATAGGCGGTTTTGCCAATCAGCGGGATCAGTCCAAAACGGCCAAACAAGGATATCAGCCCAGTGAGTGCCAAGATTATGAATGAACCCGCCATCAGCCAGTGGCCGAAACGTTCGATCAATTTGAAACGCAATATTTTGACGCCATTTTTTTCACCCTCGATCATGATCTTGCCACGGAAGATGTAAAACAGGATCAGGAATGCAAGCGTGCCCAGCAACAGATAACCGCCAACGTTTTTCAGCGGGCCTTTGCGAAATTCCAGCCAGCGCATGCCGCCGTCTTGAATGATCACCTTGGCAGCAGGGCCGTTTGAGGTGACTTTCACGTCCGCTGTACCGTATCTTAGCGCGCGGAAAACCTCGGCATCAGATGTGCCACCCAAAGTCCCCAATTGCGAGGCAATCGCAGCAGCGGTATTGCCTGCACCCGTTGCATTCTTGCGAAACGTATCGTCAATTTTCTGCCCCTGTTGGCGGGCAAGTATATCTTCAAGTGTCTGCGCACCACCGGTTGCGGCCCGAACATCTGTAGATACGTCTTGTGCAAAAGCGGATGCCAAGCACATAAAAGAAGTGATAAAAACTGAAATGAATATCCGTTTGATCATCGGTCCGAACCCGTAAAAATGTGACGGGTGGGGCGACGATAAATCACCGCCCCACCTACTTGATTAGAAGTCCATGGAAGACCCCTAAATCTATGGTTAATCAACCACCGTTCTTGGTGCCGTAAGCGGTACCCCAGCCCCATGCACCTGATCCGAAGCCGCGTGAAACCACACGTTCGCGGTAGATGTCAGAGACCACAGCACCGTCACCTGCCAAAAGTGCCTTGGTGGAACACATTTCCGCACAGATCGGCAATTTTCCTTCTGCAAGACGGTTGCGTCCGTACTTCTGGAACTCGGCTTGCGATCCGGTTTCTTCCGGGCCACCTGCGCAAAATGTACATTTGTCCATTTTGCCACGGCTGCCAAAATTGCCGGCTTGCGGATACTGTGGCGCACCGAACGGGCATGCATAAAAGCAATAGCCACAGCCGATACACAAGTCCTTGGAGTGCAACACCACACCGTCGTCGGTTTGATAGAAGCAGTCCACAGGACACACAGCCATACAAGGTGCATCAGAGCAGTGCATGCAGGCGATAGAGATCGACCGTTCTCCGGGTTTACCGTCGTTTATTGTAACGACTTTCCGGCGGTTGATACCCCAAGGCACTTCGTGTTCATTCTTACACGCAGTTACACAGGCATTACATTCGATGCAGCGTTCAGCATCACATAGAAACTTAACTCTTGCCATTTTTTAGCCCTCCTTAAGCTACTGAGATTTTGCAGAGAGATACTTTGCTCTCTTGCATTTGCGTTACACTGTCATAACCATAGGTCATTGCAGTATTTGCGGCTTCGCCCAAAACATAGGGGGCTGCACCATCGGGGTAATTTTCCCCCATGTCCCGGCCTTCCATATGCCCACCGAAGTGGAACGGTAAGAATGCCACACCGGCACCGACACGTTCCGTAACCATAGCCATGACTTTGATTTTGGATCCTTCGGCACCTTCGACCCAGACCTGTTCGCCATCACGTACACCTAAATTATTGGCGTCGCGTGTGTTTATCTCAACGAACATTTCCTGCTGCAATTCAGCCAGCCATGGGTTTGAACGACTTTCGTCGCCGCCACCTTCATATTCAACCAGCCGTCCTGTTGTCAGGATCATCGGATACTCTTTCGAGAAATCCTGCTTTTGGATTGAGGCATACATAGTTGGCAAACGATAAGCCTGTTTGTCATCATATGTTGGATAATCCTCAACCAGATCGCGGCGGTTGGTATAAAGCGGCTCGCGGTGGATCGGTACCGGATCAGGGAAGGTCCAGACCACAGCACGGGCTTTGGCGTTACCAAATGGCGCACATTCGTGGCTGATCGCAACCCGCTGGATACCACCCGACAGGTCGGTTTTCCAGTTGGTCTTGTCACCGGCTACGGCTTCAATAGAGGCACGCTCTTCAGCCGTCAGATCACCATCCCAACCCAGTTCCTTCAGCATGGCCATAGTAAATTCAGGATAGCCATCCTTAATCTCGGAACCTTTGGAATAGACACCTTCTGCCAATAGATTGACACCGTCACGCTCCACACCGAAACGGGCGCGGAAAGTCAAACCGCCTTCAGACACTTTCTTGGACATGTCATAAAGCACCGGCGTACCGGGGTGCCCCATCTCTGGTGTCCCCCAACAAGGCCACGGCAGACCGTAGTATTCCCCGTCATTCGGGCCACCAACGGCTTGCAATGTGGTTTTGTCAAAGGTGTGCTGATTGGCCATATGCGATTTGATCCGCTCTGGCGAACAACCCGTATACCCGATAGTCCACATACCGCCATTATACTCGCGCGTGACGCTTTCAATGTTTGGTGTGTCTGCATCTTCCATCTCGATATTGCGGAAGAAACGGTCAGCCCAGCCAAATTTGTTGGCGAACTTGCCCATGATGACATGGTCAGGTAACGACTCGAACAATGGATCAACCACCTGATCACGCCACTGGAACGACCGGTTTGAAGCTGTGACAGAGCCACGAGTTTCATACTGGGTCGACGCAGGCAGCAGATACACACCATCGGTGCGGTCATGCATGACGGCGGAAACCGTTGGGTATGGGTCAATCACGACAAGCATGTCGAGTTTTTCCATTGCCGTTTTCATTTCCTTACCACGGGTCTGGCTGTTCGGCGCATGACCCCAAAGCACCATAGCGCGCACATTGTTTGGTTGATCGATGTTGTCTTTGTCTTCCAACACACCGTCAATCCAGCGCGACACAGGTATACCTTTCATATTCATTAAAGGTTTATCTTTACCGTCTTTATCCTTGATACTGTCAAAGCGGCTTTTCATCCAGTCAAGGTCTTCACCCCAAACACGTGACCAATGCGCCCAGGCCCCTGCGGACAGGCCGTAATAGCCGGGCAGAGTGTGGGACAGGACACACATGTCGGTTGCGCCTTGCACATTGTCGTGGCCACGGAAAATATTGGTGCCGCCACCCGATGTACCCATGTTGCCAAGGGCAAGCTGCAAGATACAATAGGCACGCGTGTTATTGTTACCTGTGGTATGTTGCGTTCCCCCCATACACCAGATCACGGTGCCGGGACGGTTGTTTGCCAGGGTTTTGGCAACGCGTTTCAGCTGGCTGCCCGGTACACCGGTGACACGTTCAACTTCTTCAGGATTCCATTTTTTCACTTCGTCCTGGATTTCGTTCATGCCGTACACCCGTGTCCGGATAAACTCGGTGTCTTCCCAGCCATTTTCAAAGATATGATATAGGATACCCCAGATCAAAGCCACGTCCGTGCCCGGACGCAAACGCACATATTCGTCCGCATGGGCCGCTGTACGCGTAAACCGCGGGTCACAAACGATCAAGGGAGCGTTGTTTTCCTCTTTGGCTTTCAGGATATGCACCAACGACACAGGGTGTGCCTCGGCCGGGTTGCCACCGATAACGATAATCGATTTCGAGTTGTGGATGTCATTGAAGCTGTTGGTCATGGCGCCGTAGCCCCATGTGTTGGCCACGCCGGCCACAGTGGTCGAGTGACAGATACGCGCCTGATGGTCCACGTTGTTTGTGCCCCAATAAGCAGCAAACTTGCGGAACAGATAGGCCTGTTCGTTGCTGAACTTGGCAGATCCTAGCCAGTAAACACTGTCCGGCCCGCTTTCGTCGCGGATGTCGATCATCTGGTCGCCGATCTCGTTGATCGCCTGTTCCCAGCTGATGCGCTTCCATTCACCGCCTTCTTTTTTCATCGGATACTTCAGACGGCGTTCACCGTGGGCGGCTTCCCTTGCGGATGCCCCTTTGGCGCAATGCGCACCGAGGTTGAACGGGCTGTCGAAGCCGGGTTCCTGACCCGTCCAAACGCCGTTGTCGACCTCTGCCATGACGGTACAGCCGACAGCACAGTTGGTACAAACGGATTTAACGGTTTTCACCGCGCCGTTTACGGCGGATTGGGCTGATGCCTTGGTTACAGATCCTGCCGTTGCACCGATCGCAGCAAGGCCACCGATGGCCAGACCTGATCCCCGAAGGAATGCGCGTCGGTCAACAGAACTCTCTGCTACCTTGGACAGGAGGCTTGCCCGTTGGGAGCGTCTCGCAACCCCATTGGTCTTTTTCCTGAGCATTATATTTCTCCATTGTTGGTATGGCAGAATTGCCAAAATCGTAGTCTTTTTGTACTCACGGTGGTCTGGGCGTTTCGCAACCTCTCACCGCTTAGTCGCGTGATCCTGTCCGCCTAGAAGCGGGCACTATCAAAGTAGGCCCGTGTATGGGCAGTATCTTGCAGACCTTCGCCTGCATGTTGATCAAGCGTGTCAGCAACAGCTGCTTTGCCTGTCACGGCAACGGCAACAGCGGGTGCTGCAACGGTAGCCATTTTTAGGAAATCACGTCGACCGCTTTGGGCGACCTCGTCCTTTTTCGTCATTACGACTTCTCCTATGTTGTGGCCCACTTGCGCGAACCGGTTAAGTTAAACTGGCGGTTATTTGGCCAGCATGCGAAAGGCTTCTTGTTCGATCTCGATGAACACACGGCCAATTGCGCCGATGGGTGCATAAAGAACCGAATTTTTAGCCGCTTCCAAATCTGAAAAGAAATGCCCGGCCCATGGGCCGATATGTTTGTTAAAAAACTGTTTTTGCTGAGCCAAATCGGCAGGCGCACCAAAACGACCTGTGACCATGCCGGCCATCATTTCAAACAGGCTGGCGATATTATCTTCCGGCTCAAACACATTTGGCGCACGCGTAATACGCAGGCCGGTCATGTCGTCACGCAACACCGCAAGCGGTTTTTCGTTCAAGAAACCTGTCAGATAAAAACTGGCATAGGGCAGCAATTCGCCGCGCCCCATCCCGATAAATAATGCGTTAAACTCGCTTTCTGCAGTTTTTTCGCTTTGTGCTGTCGCCACCCGCGACAAGGCTTTGAAACCCGCGCCCAGATCACTGCCGTCACCTTTCAGGGCAACGGTTTTTTGCAATAAGGCTTTAGATGGCGGCCCTGCAAGCAGTGCTGCCAAATAATCGTATAGATCAGCACGCAGCTGATCTTCGGGGGTGATTTCTGTCTTTGATGCAGTTGCCAGCACCTTGTCCTCCTATTTGCCCGATGGGGCGTTAAACCTGCGCTTCAAACACAAAGCGCATTCTTTTTTTCGGGGCATGCATTGCCTCATCCCCGAAATCGTCGTCACGTGTTACCACTACACATTCGTCAACAGCTTCTGCATCCGCTTG
>CAXMSA010000106.1:2324-7438 GCA_964195605.1 uncultured Amylibacter sp. | reverse complement strand
GGATTTGAAAACGTGAAAGCCGGTGAGTGTACCATCACCCGATTGGGCGGCCTGACCAATTTGGTTCATCTTGTGCAAACCGCCGGACAGCAGGTTATTGTGCGTATTCCGGGCGAGGGCACTGAGGATTATATTGATCGCGCAGTTGAGATAAACAATGCGGTCGCGGCATATCGCGCGGGTGTCTCTGCAAAGGTGCTTTGGGCTGACGCGAAAACGGGTGTGATGATTTCAGACGCGATACAGAATATTGAAACTATGGTGCCTGACGCTTTTAAATCCCGCGCAGGTTCAGCTGCACGTGCCGGGGTGGCTTTAGCGAAATTGCATGGCTCGGGTGAAACCTTTGAGTTTCGTTTTGAGCTGTTTAAAATGATCGATGATTATCTGAAAATACTTGCCACCAAAGATGTGGATTTACCTGATGGGTATCATGCGATTGTTCAGGCGGCAGATCCGGTGAAGGCCGCACTTGCGGCGAACCCTGTACCGCTTGCACCGTGCCATTGTGATCCTTTATGCGAAAACTTTTTGGATGATGGTGATAAGATGTGGATCGTTGATTGGGAATATTCCGGTATGAATGATCCATTATGGGACGTAGGCGATTTGTCGGTTGAAGCGAATATGGACAGTTTGCAAGAGATGGCACTGATGCGGGCATATTTTGGTGCCGAGCCAACACCGGCACAACATGGCCGCGTGGTTATATACAAAGCCATGTGTGATTTATTGTGGACGCTTTGGGGCTTGATCCAGCACGCCGATGATAACCCTGCTGAGGATTTCTGGGCCTATGCAACAGGGCGGTTTGAGCGGTGCAAAGCCTTGATGAACGATCCTAGCTTTGCAGTGCATGTTGCGGCTGTGGCAGCAGGTTAAGCGTCTAGCAAGGCCAGAATTTCCGCGTGTAATTCTGGTGTTGCAGCGGTTACAACACGGCCATCTGATTGCAGAGTTAATGCCTCTCCGTGCCAATCGGTAATGATACCACCTGCGGCTTGGATCAGACCGACAAGTGGTAAGTAGTCATAAGGTTCCAGATTGCAATCAACCACCGCATCAATGCTGCCTGCGGCACACATCGCATGGGGGTAACAATCATAGGCCATGCGCCGTGTGTGACCTGCTTTGCACAGGCGCGCGAAACGGGCAGGGTCGGCGGCATTTATGTTTTCGGCTTCATTGATATAAAGGATGGCTTTGGCCAATTCGGTGGTTTTGCGGCATGAAATAGGTGTGCCGTTTCTTGTGGCGCCTGATCCGGCAATACCAACATAGGTTTCATCTAATGCTGGCATCCGTACCAGCCCGATTTGTGGTACGCCCGCATCAAGAAATCCGATTAGCATGCCAAACAAAGGGTTGCCTGATATGAAGGAACGGGTACCGTCAATGGGATCGATAATCCACGAGGCTCCGCGAAGGTCGCCCTGTATGCCGAACTCTTCGCCAAAAATATCGTGATCGGGGACGTGTTTTGCCAGCGCATCACGGATAAAACGTTCGGTGTTTTGGTCGGCGATGGTTACGGGACTGTCATCGGCTTTGTCGGTGATGTCTAAAGCCGTGCGGAAATATTCCATCGGGATAGCACTTGCATCTTTGGCGATTGCGCTGGCCACTTGGGACAGGGCAGAAAGGTCATATGTCATGGGGGAAGGCCTTTTGGTTAGTCTGCGATTATAATTTCGGTGGACCAGCTTTCGCATGCAGATGCGATGTCATCGGGGGGCGAATTTTCCGAGACTAAGTAATCCACCAAAGACGGATCACCAATGGTGATCGGAACCACGCGGTTGAACTTGCTGGCGTCCGCGGCAATGATGCGTGTGGCGCTTTTGGACATGATCAGGCGGGAAAACCGGGCCTCTTCCAGATCAAACAACATAAAGCCGTTGCTTGCATTGATACCGGCGGCTGAGAGCACGGCATAGTCGGTTTGAAAATTGTCGGCAAACCCCATGGCGTCGGCCCCAAAAGCCCCGCCATCATGGCTGCGCAACTCGCCCCCTGCCATAAAAACCCGATTGTTGTTGCGGGTCGCCAACTTATAGGCCACGGCAATGGAGTTGGTGACAACAAGCAGGTTTTGGTGGTCGCGCAGAGCGTCTGCAATAACAGCAGTGGTGCTGCCGATGTCCAAGAACAACGAACTGCCATGCGGTATGATTTGCGCCACTTTACGGGCAATACGTTTTTTAGCTTCTGGATGTTCACCTAGTCGTTGTTGAAAACTGGTTTCCTCATCTGCGCCGACAATGCGCACACCGCCATGCAATTTTTCAACCGCGCCAACTGTTGCAAGATGCTTGATATTGCGCCGCACGGTCTCTTCGCTGACGTCCAAAGTTTGGGCAATTGAATGGATGCGCGCAGAACCACCCGCCCTGTGCAGAACATCGAGAATCTCTTGTTGTCTGTGGTTCGGATGTGGTTTCATAAGGCCGTTGTATATCAAAAAATAGCGGGTTTTAAGGGTTTATATTGATAATATCACAGATATTCCCACAAAAAGCCACATAAATTTAAACTAAATTGGTAAAATACAATATTATTTGTTGCATTTTGTTGAGTTTTAGCAAATTCTAGCTGCATAGCACGTTTCGCTTTGCCGGATGCCAAGTATCTATGCGTGCCATGCAACAAGACGTAGGGAGTCTGAGATGAAAATGAAATATATGCTAACAGCAGCGATGCTGACGGCACTTGGTGCTACAAGCGCCAGTGCTGATGTTGAATCGCTGGATCCGATTAAATTGACAACACATGACTGGACTGGCCAAATCATCACCACGACTATCATGGGCGAAGTGCTGCAAACTGCCGGATATAATGTGGAATATGTGCAAGCCGATTATATTGCCCAATTCGCAGGTCTGAAAACTGGCGATCTGGATGTGGCAATGGAGATTTGGGAAACTACCGGGCGTGAAGCCATGGATGAAGCCTTTGCAACTGGCAATGTTGTCAACATGGGTAAAACCGGCATGGATGCGATCGAAGAGTGGTGGTACCCGGCATATATGGAAGAAATTTGTCCTGGTTTGCCTGATTGGAAAGCTATGAACGATTGCGCGGAAGCGTTTTCAACACCTGAAACCGCACCTTTGGGTCGCTATCTGGGTGGCCCTGTAACCTGGGGCGGCTTTGATGATGAACGTGTTGAAGCGCTGGGCATGGACTTTGAAGTTGTGCATGCGGGTACCGATGCGGCATTGTTTGCCGAGTTGGAATCTGCTTACCAACGTAAAGCACCGATTGTTTTGTGGCTGTACTCTCCACACTGGGCGCCTGCTAAATACGAAGGTAAATTTGTAAAATTCCCGCCATATTCAACTGAATGCTACAATGATGCCTCTGTCGGCATGAACCCTGACGCGGCTTATGATTGTGGTAAACCAACGGGTCCGATCTGGAAAGTTGGCTGGAAGGGTGTAGCAGCAAAATGGCCTGGCGCGGCTTCTGCCATTGAAAAATTTGACATTTCAAACGACGAAATGGGCGCATTGGTGTCTGCCGTTGATCTGGATGGAGTTTCAATTGATGCTGCAGTTGCTGGCTGGTTGGACGCAAACAAAGCTACCTGGTCTACTTGGATCAAATAAAGCTCTGACTGATAAAGTGGGGCTGGTATACGGCCCCACTTACATATCTTTTCTGCCGTTACTTAACATTTATGAGGTTGCTATGGAACGTCCTGTAAAACTGGATTGCCGTGGTGTATGGAAAGTCTACGGGACTGACCCTGCCGCGTTTATGAAAGCTCATAATGATGCGCCAAGTGACGCGGATCTTGCGCGATCAGGCATGGTTGGTGCGGTGCGCGACGCTAATGTTCAAATCCGTGACGGCGAGATTTTTGTGATTATGGGGCTGTCGGGCTCTGGTAAGTCCACGCTTGTGCGCTGCCTGTCTCGGCTGATCAACTCCACTGCAGGCCATGTTGAGTTTGAAGGTAAAGACCTGTTGGCGATGTCTGAAAAAGAACTGATTGAAGTGCGACGCACAAAGATGGGTATGGTGTTTCAACAATTTGCCCTGTTGCCACATCTGACTGTACTGCAAAACATTGCCTTTCCGTTGGATGTGCAAGGCGTTGACCGTCAAACCCGCGAAGTCAAAGCCCGTGAGATGGTCGATCTGGTCGATCTGGGCGGTCGTGAAGATTATTTCCCGCGGCAATTGTCAGGCGGGCAACAACAGCGCGTCGGTATTGCCCGCTCTTTGGTGACAGAACCTGATCTGTGGTTTCTGGATGAGCCGTTTTCAGCCCTTGACCCGTTGATCCGCCGCGAGATGCAGGATGAGTTCTTGCGCTTACAGGCATTACTGCACAAAACCATTGTTTTCATCACCCATGATTTCGACGAGGCCATTCGTCTGGCCGACCGTATTGCGGTGATGAAGGACGGGCGGATCGTGCAAACCGCCACCCCCGAAGAACTGATTATGAACCCCGCTGACGATTATGTGGAAGAGTTCACCCGCCATATTCCGCGCGCCAAAGTGATGCGTCTGATCTCGATCATGACGCCGGGTGTGCCTGATACAAAATATGCTGGTGATCTGGACGGAACCTTGAGTGTTGAAGCCACAGTTGACCAGATTGAGGCGGCAGATAAGCCGTTTCGGGTGCTTGACGAGAATGGCAAAGCGGTTGGCACTGTCGGGGCGCAAGCGGTGATCGATATTATCATCGGCAGAAAGCGGACGTGATGCGGGTCTTGCGATATATGGCAACACCCACGCGGGCTTTCTGGCTGATCCTGTTTGCGGTGACATGGGGTTTGTCGACCTATTCTTTCGCGCTTTACAAAGCCTTTGACGCCCGCTGGATCATACGGTTTCCGAAGAAATGGGAATTGCCTCTGGCGGATCATATCTCGGCTGCAATGAAGTGGCTGGTGGAGGATGCCAATTTCGGTCTGTTCACATTCCGCGAGTTCACCCGATTTATCGCGTCGATAATAGAATGGCCTTATCAGGTTGTACGTTCTGGATTGATCGACGGTTTTTCAACTGGGCAGGGCCAGCAAGCGGTTGAAATTGCACCCTCCCTAAGCTGGGTTGCGATTATTGTTATTATGGTCGTCTTGGCACGATACGCTAAG
>CAXMSA010000106.1:0-2314 GCA_964195605.1 uncultured Amylibacter sp. | reverse complement strand
GCCAATGGGAAAGTGCAATGATCACGCTGGCCTCTGTTCTGATCGCGGTACCGCTTGGCGTTGGCGGTGGTTTAGCTTTGGGGATTGCAGCTTATCGCTCGGTTTTGGTTGAACGGCTTTTGCGTCCCATATTGGACTTGATGCAAACGGTTCCCGTGTTTGCCTATCTTGTGCCGATTTTGTTCCTGTTCGGCTTTGGCCCTGTATCCGCACTGGTCGCGACAATGATTTATGCGATGCCACCGATGGTGCGCGTCAGCACGGTTGCGTTGCAATCGGTGCAACCCGAAGTGATTGAGGCTGGCAGCATGGCGGGCTGTACGCGCCGCCAGATGCTGTGGAAAGTCTTGATCCCGTCAGCAATGCCGACCCTGATGGTTGGTGTGAACCAAGTGATCATGCTGTCTTTGAACATGGTGATTATTGCGTCAATGATCGGTGCGGGCGGACTTGGGTTTGACGTATTAACTGCGCTACGCCGTCTGGATATTGGCGGCGGTATTGAAGCGGGCATGGCAATTGTTGTGATGGCGATTGCACTGGACCGGTTAAGTCAAGCTTTTGCCAAACGCACACAGGATGCGCTGCCGCAACCGGGGCTGTCATTTGTGAAACGTCATCCTTGGTTGGTGACAGTGATGATGATTGTGGTCGGCGCATGGCTGGTCGGGTTGATTGTGCCTGCGGTACAGACATATCCAGAGGAAGGCACCTTGACCACAAGCGTGTTCTGGACGGAGACAATGAAATGGATCAACATCAATTTCTTTGACATATTTGAGGCGATTAAAACCTTTTTCCTAAGCTATCTTATGATCCCCGTGAAACGTTTCCTTGTTGGCATTCCTTGGGTCTGGGGCACGATAGCGATCGGGCTGGCCGCAGGGCGTCTTGGTGGATGGAAGCTGGGTGTAACGGCGGCGTTAATGGCACTCTTTATTGCCTCTAACGGTCTTTGGGCCAAAGCGATGATCACGGTTTATCTTTGTGGCGTGTCTGTCCTGATTGCGAGTGCTATTGGTATTCCGCTGGGGGTTTGGGCAGGTCAGAATGACCGGGCAAACTCTGTGGTAGGTGCTTTTATCGACACATTGCAAACCCTGCCAAGCTTTGTTTACCTAATCCCTGTGATCATGTTGTTCCGGGTCGGTGATTTTTCCGCGATGATTGCGGTGGTGCTTTATGCGCTGGCCCCCGCGGTGCGCTATGCGGCCCACGGCGTGCGTGAAATCCCGACCGAGATGATAGAGGCGGGGCTGGTTTCAGGCTGTACCAAGCGGCAATTGCTGTGGCGTATTAAACTGCCGATGGCGACGCCGTCTTTATTACTGGGATTGAATCAAACCATCATGCTGGCGCTGTCGATGTTAGTGATCACCGCCTTGGTCGGCACACGTGACCTGGGGCAGGAGGTATATATCGCCCTGACCAAAGCCAGCACTGGACACGGTATTATCGCAGGCCTATCGGTGGCGTTTATCGCCATAATTGCAGACCGGATGATTTCAGCAATGGCGCAAGCCTCTCGTGAAAGATTGGGATTGAAATGACATCATCTAAATTTCAGGCCGCTATTGATCAAGCGATGGCTTTGCCCTGTTGGCAGAGGGCTGAAAACCCGCGTATTCTGGACGGCGGCATTACCAATGTGAACCTGCTGATCGCAGATCAGGGGCAGGATTATGTGGTGCGTATGGGCGCGGATATTCCCGAACATGGTATCATGCGGTTTAACGAATTGGCGATCAGCTGTGCTGCACATGCCGCAGGAATTTCACCGGCCGTACATCATGCGCAAGAGGGCATCCTAGTGTTGGAATTTATCAAATCCACCTCATTGACCGAGGCCGATGTGCGCGCGCCTGAAATGCTGTTGCAAGTGGTTGAGTTGCTGGGACGGGTGCACCACGACATGGCTGGTTTTGCCCGTGGCCCGGTTCTGAGTTTCTGGGTGTTTCATGTGCTGCGCGATTATGCAGCTAGGCTTGCGGATGATGGCTCATCCTATACCGCTATGTTGCCCGAGTTGATGGCGCAGGCGCGCGATATGGAGGCCACTGTTGGCCCGGTTGAGCTGGTGCTGTCCCATAACGATATGCTGCCTGCAAACATTCTGCGCGGGGCGGATCGTTTATGGCTAATCGACTGGGAATATGGTGGCTTTAATTCGCCTCTGTTTGATCTGGGCGGTCTGGCCACGAACTGCGGTCTGGATGCGGCGGCGGAACATACAATGCTAACGGCCTACTATGGGCAGGCGCCCGATGCGCAGCTACTAAAAAGTTACACAGCAATGAAATGCGCGTCACTGTTA
>CAXMSA010000105.1:0-7519 GCA_964195605.1 uncultured Amylibacter sp. | reverse complement strand
GACGTGCCCGATGGTCATTACGCCGAGGACAGCATGAAAATCACGGTGGTGCCAAACCGAAATGCTATTATGCTGTCCATCGCCTTTGGCGTGGCTGCGGCCCAAGATGCAGATGCGGTTGCCACGGCTGTGCATGGTGGTGATCATTTCATCTATCCGGACTGTCGGCCTGCGTTTATTGACGCCTTTCAGCTTATGCAAAACCAAGCGCTTGATGGTTATGCAAATGTTAAGCTTTACACCCCGTTTGTGAACGGCTCAAAAGCCGATATCGTCACCGCAGGGGCCGCCCATAACACCCCGTTTGCCGATACATGGTCATGTTACAAAGGCGGCAAACAGCACTGCGGGCGCTGTGGCACATGCGTTGACCGTATCGAGGCATTTGACCTTGCAGGTGTTACCGATCCAACCGTCTATGCTGATCCGGATTTCTGGCGTCAAGCTATCGCAAAAGGGGCAGGTGAATGACATATCGCATCACCAAAGAATTCCACTTCTCGGCCTCACACCAACTAAAAAACCTGCCTGACAGCCACCAATGCGCGCGTCTGCACGGCCACAATTATATTGTGAAGGTTGAGCTATCATCCAAAACTTTGAACGCCCATGGGTTTGTCCGTGATTACAATGAACTGGCCCCGTTAAAGCAGTATATCGATGAAAAACTGGACCACCGCCACCTGAACGATGTCCTTGGTGACGATATGGTTACAGCCGAACGTCTTGCTAAACACCTTTATGACTGGTGCAAATCCCGCCTGCCCGAAACCGCGGCGGTTAGTGTCAGTGAAACGCCCAAAACATGGGCAGAGTATCGGCCATGAATACGCTACGCATCAGCGAAATCTTTGGCCCAACAATTCAGGGTGAAGGCGCATTGATCGGCCTGCCTACGGTTTTTGTGCGCACTGGTGGTTGTGATTACCGTTGCACGTGGTGTGACAGCTTACATGCGGTGGACACTGAGCATCGCGACCAGTGGTTGGCAATGACAACGGGTGCGATCTGGGGCAAAATCACCGAACTTTCGGGCAATGAACCGATCATGGTTACCCTCTCGGGCGGCAACCCTGCCATTCAGCCCTTTGGCCCATTGATCAAGCGTGGCCATGATGCGGGTTACCAGTTTGCAATGGAAACCCAAGGCTCTGTCTCAAAGCCGTGGTTTGCGGATCTTGATATGCTGGTGCTTAGCCCCAAACCACCTTCCAGCGATATGGTTACCGATTGGAATATGTTTGACGATTGCCTTCTTGCGGCGGGTGCAAACCCGAAGATCGCATTGAAAATCGTGGTCTTTGATGATACCGATTACCAGTTCGCCAAAGACACCGCCAAACGCTATCCGCATTTACCGGTCTATCTGCAACCCTGCAATGATACACCGCCACCCGCCGATGAATATGACGCCCCAATTGATCAATCTGATGTCGTGGATAAAATGCTCTGGCTGATAGATAAAGCGGTTGATGATCAATGGTTTGATGCACATATTCTGCCACAACTGCATGTCATGCTTTGGGGCAATAAACGTGGTGTATAACCGCGCATGAAAGGAATAATCACATGACCAAAGACGATATATACAGCAACCTGAAACAACTGGGCAGCACCACGGTTCTACCAGATAGCCCCGAAACCGCCGTGTTGGAGCGGGTGGCGAACCCGCAAGTGGGTACGGCCTATTGTGTGCGTTTCATGGCACCTGAGTTCACTTCGCTTTGCCCGATGACCGGCCAACCTGACTTTGCCCATCTGGTAATAGATTATGTCCCCGGTGAATGGCTGGTTGAAAGTAAGTCATTGAAACTTTTTTTAGGGTCTTTTCGCAATCACGGTGCGTTTCATGAAGATTGCACGGTTTCTATCGCCAAGCGTCTGGTTGATCTGCTTGATCCCGCATGGTTGCGCATCGGCGGATATTGGTACCCGCGCGGTGGCATGCCGATAGATGTGTTCTACCAGACAGGGGCCTCGCCTGAAAACGTCTGGGTCCCTGATCAGGGTGTGCCAACTTATCGTGGGCGTGGGTAATTTAGCGACTTCACAGATGATAAATTTCAGCGTTAAGTGACCTTAGAGGATTGGCCTATGGCAATTACGCTTGGCCAATTCATATGAGGTGTTCCAATGGTTGAAAGAAAGAAAAGGCGCGGGCGTGAAAGCCGCCTTGAAAACCCTGCTTCTGCTGATCGATCATTAAATTACCGCCAATTGCGCCATCCATTTGCGCCGCAAGGTTTCTTTACCGAAGACGCTATCAATAATATCCACGAAATGGCCCTTAAGGTTCTGGAAGAGCTGGGGATGAAGGTTCTGCTGGATGAGGCGTGCCAAATTTACAAAGCCGGTGGTGCCATCGTTGATGAGACCGACCTGATGGTGCGTATCGGGCGCGATATGGTTGCGGATGCGTTAAAAACAGCACCTAAATCCATTCCGATCATGGCGGTGAACCCTGCTCGATGCCAACAGTTTGAACTGGGCACCTTGATGTTTGGGCCGGGTGCGGGTTGCCCCAATGTGACCGATATAAAACGCGGCCGTCGTGCAGGTGCGCTGGATAGCTTTGAGGAAAGTTTGAAACTGCAACAAAGCTTTAACGTTATCCACCAACTTGGCCCTGCAACAGAGCCGCAGGATGTACCCCCAAACTTGCGCCATTATGCCACGATGAATGCGCAAATGACATTGACCGATAAACCGATGTTCCTATATGCGCGCGGTCAAAAGCAGGTCGAACAGGGTTTTGAGATGATCCGCATCGGCTTTAATCTGTCAGAGGATGAATTTACCAGCGGCACATGGGCCAATACGGTGATCAACACCAATTCACCACGGATGCTGGATATTCCCATGGCTCAAGGCATTATGGATTATGCGCGGTTCAATCAGATGAGCATCATCACGCCGTTTTGTCTGGCGGGTGCTATGGCACCGATCACAGTTGAAGGCGCACTTGTGTTGCAACATGCTGAAGCCTTGGCAGGCATAACGCTGGCCCAACTTGTCAAATCAGGCGCGCCTGTGGCTTATGGCGGTTTTGGCTCTAACGTGGATATGAAATCGGGCGCGCCTGCTTTTGGCACGCCTGAGCAGATCAAGATGACATTGGGCACAGGCCAACTAGCCCGCCTGATCGGCCTGCCTTGGCGGTCAGCCGGTGGCTCTGCATCCAATGTGGCCGATATGCAGGCGGGACTGGAAAATAATATGGCGATGTGGGCGACTGTGATGGCAGGGGCAACAGTGGTGAAACATGCTGCCGGCTGGCTGGAAGGTGGCCTGACGTTTGGATTTGAGAAGTTCATCAATGATGTGGAAGCTTTGCAAACCTTTGCAGAGCTATGCCAACCGCCCGAGAATAGCGAAAATGCACTGGCTTGGTCTGCGATTGCAGAGGTGGCACCCGGTGGACATTTCTTTGATACGGGTCAAACCATGCGCCGCTATAAGGATGCATTTTACCAGCCTCTTGTTGCTGACCTGTCCAATTTTGGGTCGTGGAAGGAAGCGGGTGGGCAAACTGCGACCGAGCGGGCCTATACAGTATGGAATGAGGTTTTAGCCAATTACACCCCACCCAAAGGTGCCGATGCAATCAAGGATCGTCTGGCACCCTATATAGAGGCGCAAACCAGCGCAGGGGGTGCACCGCCTGTTGCGTGATATCTTTGCGTCTTCTATGGCTAGGGTCTATTGAATTATAAGGAAAAAATATGGGGGATGAAATGACCAAACAAGTAAAAATCGTACGCACCGACCTTGAACTTGAATGCCCGCAACTTGATCAAGCGCTACGGGATACAGGGGCTAATCTGGTTTTATTGCCCGATAATATTCCCGAGGCTGATCTGATGGCCCAAACCCGTGACGCTGATCTGATCTTGATGTGCTACACCCCGATTACGGCCAAGGTTATTGCAAATGCAAAACAGCTGAAGGGCATTGTCAAATTTGGTGTCGGCATTGACGCGATTGATATTGCTGCCGCACGCGCCCATAAAATCCCCGTGGTCAACATTCCCGAATATGCCGAAAACACTGTCGCCGAAGGTGCCTTTGCGATGATGATTGCTTTGGCCAAGAAATTAATGCCAATACAGGCCGCAATGCAAAGTGATGCTTGGGTCTGGCCTACCGAGCGTTGGATGGGGTCTGATATTTCCGGCAAAACCCTTGGATTGATAGGCGTCGGTAAAATAGGCAAAAGCATGGCGCGGATGGCGGGGGCTGGTTTTGGCGCTAAGGTGCTTGGCTATAATCCAAATATGCCCCGTGAAGCCATGCAGGCCGCAGGTGTTGAGAAATGTGATGATCTGCAAGCGATGCTGCAACAATGCGATTTTGTCTCGGTGCATTGCGTGTTGAACGATAGCACGCATCACTTGATCGGCGCAGATGAATTGGCCTGTATGAAACCCTCGGCCATGCTGATCAATGTCTCACGCGGGGCGATTGTGGATGAGGTGGCACTGGTCAAGGCACTGCAAAACGGCGCGATTGCTGGGGCAGCACTGGATGTTTACAGCAATGAGCCGTTGAATCACAAAGATCACCCGATGCGCGCCCTGTTTGATATGGACAACGTCATCTTGTCACCGCATCTGACATTTTACACCGAAGAGGCCATGCAAAGGCTGGAAGACGATACCTTTGCGCGCTGCATCGAAGTTCTGGAAGGTCGCCCAGTAACCATAAAATCCAAAGACCCGCGCCTGACAGCACAGGAAAATGGTGTGATGTTTGAGGGTTAGGATGCCCCTAGTAGAATAATGCGCCTAATGCCATTATTGCCGCAAATCCGATCCATACGATGTTCAATTTTGCAACTGCGCGCCTTATGTCGTCTGGGTCCAATTGGTGGCGGGCCTTTGCGTTGACATAAGGATCATCAGTCTTGTGCCCGTCATAGTAACGCGGGCCAGCAAGGGCTATGCCCAACACGGATGCCATTGCCGCTTCGGGCCAGCCTGCGTTTGGGCTGCGGTGTAGCGGGGCATCGTCAAGGACGGTGTCCATATGATCAAGAGGTTTGGAGGTCAGGCAGAGCATCAGGCTGGTCAGGCGTGCGGGTATCCAGTTCACGATGTCATCAAGCTTGGCAGCCGCAAAGCCGAAATCATTGTGTTTTTCGGTTTTATACCCGATCATCGAGTCTGCGGTGTTGATCGCTTTGTAGATAATAATACCGGGCAATCCAAAGACCAGATACCACAGGGCCGGTGCAATAACCCCATCGGAAAAATTTTCAGCAGCACTTTCTATCGCGGCCCGTGCAACATCGCTGGGTTGCATGTGTTCGGTGCTGCGCCCAACAATTTTTGCAACTTCTTGCCGCCCCAATGGCAGTTCTTTGGCAAGTGCGATAGCGACGTTCATGACATGTTGCACAAGGCTTTTATGGGCTAGAAGCACCGCCACGACGATGGCTTCAATAATGCCGTAATCAGGCAAAGCTGATAAAATCAAACCCGATATGCCCGCAGCAAAGACCAGAATGCCAATAACCACGAAACCTTTTAGCTTTTGCAAAGGTTCCTTGTTCAGGGCCTCGTCAAACCAAGTGATGCCGTTGCCGACAACCTCAATTGGATGCGCGATGCGCGACCATAACCAGTCAGGCTCACCCAATGCGGCGTCCAGTATGATGGCAAGCAAAAGGATTTCGAAATGGTTCATCGATACTGCCCCAAAGCATCGTTTAACCGCGATGATGCATTGGTATTTGCAGGCAACCCCAGTCGGATCCATTTCGTCGAATATGGAAAGATGCGTGTCAGGATGTGATGTTCACAAAGGTGCCGATGCAGGGTTTTTGCACAAGATGTTTCAGCCAGTTGAAACAGATCGGTGCCGCCTAGTGGTGTCAGGCGGTTTTGGGCTAAGACATCGCGTAACTGTTGTGCCATGCGCGCAAGGTTGTTGCGCGTGTTATCAACCCAGGCTTGGTCTGATAACGCTTGTTGGCCGATATACTGCGCAGGCCCCGATATATGCCAAGGGCCAAGCTGCTGGGCAAGTTTTTCCGCCAGCTCAGGGGTTGTGATGGCAAAGCCTAACCGCAAGCCTGCCAGCCCCCAAAACTTTCCAGTGCCTTTGAGGATGATATGATTGGGCTTATCGGCCAGATCAATCAAAGAGTTTTCGGGGCAGGTGTCACAGAAACTTTCGTCAATGATGGTTAATTGATCATGCTGCTCTGCTATCTGGGAACGTGAAAAGACCCGCCCGTCAGGGTTATTGGGATGAACCCGCACCTGAACTGGTGCCCGTTTATCCAGTGGCCAGTTCTGCCCGGTAAAAGCGGCGGCAAATTCGTTGTAGGTCGGGCCTAGAATACTGACGCGCGATTTTTCAACCAGATTTGGTAGTTGCGCAATTATTGCCGAAACCCCGGACGCGGCCACAATCGCAGACCGATCCGGAACATGCCAGAATTTACGGGCGGCTTGCAGCAAATTTGTCTTGGCGGCCTCATCAGGTAACACGTGCCAATAGTGCATAGGAATGTCAGGGATCGGGTAGGGGTTTGGATTGATGCCGGTTGACAGATCAAGCCAGTTTTCGCGCGTGCCGCCATACTGTTTGATCGCCGTGTCCAGCCCGCCACCATGATCCCGTTTCAGGGTCATTGATCGGTGCTATCCAGTGTGGGAATGCGCGTTACAAAATGGCCTTTGATGGCGACAGGCCATTGTTTGAACGGCACTTGTCCCAATGCACTTTTATCATGCAGAGTGGCATATTCGACAATGCCGCTCGCCGCATCTGTATTGGGTTCAAAACGACCCAGAACATAAGTAAGTTTACCTTCGGCTTGCAACGCAACATTGCACCCGCCCTGACAACCCATAAGGCAGGAATGCCGACGCACGGAAACGTTCGGGTTGCCTAACGATGCGGTCTCGATCAAAGCCGCAAGTTTCGCACCGTCTTTTTCAATAGTATCGTCCGTAGGTTTTTCTGTGCCTTCGGTTCTGCATGTATCGCAAACTGTAATAACGGTTGTCATTTTCGGCTCCTTATTGATTTTTATCGTTACAACAGAAGATGCCTGATAAATACAATCAGAAACGACCTTTTGGGTGAAAATTAACGACTTGTTAATCAATTTTGATCAAAAGTTAAGTGCAGGCAATAAAAACAATATCAAGCGACAGCGGTGAGGTGATGGGATGCAGACGCGGGTTCTGATTGTAGAGGCACAGGAAAATCTTGGAAAACTTTGGCAAAGTTTTATGCAGCGGCAAGGTTTTGATGTTGATCTGGTATGCAACCAGCCCGATGCAGTTGACAGGTTACGTTTTGCTGATTGGGATGCTTTGGTGATTGATCTGATGTTGCCCAATTCCAGTGCATTGGCCATATCCGATTTCGCCAGTTACAAAAATCCCGACATTTCAATCATTGTGGTTTCCGCTAACAATTTCTTTTCTGACGGGTCGATTTTTGAACTGCTACCTAATGCCCGCGGCTTTATGAACCAACCAATAGAGCCGGATGATTTGACTGC
>CAXMSA010000104.1:0-7894 GCA_964195605.1 uncultured Amylibacter sp. | reverse complement strand
CTAAAAAATAAATATAAAATGTATTCTATGTGTAAGTAATTGAATTTATTGGAGGCGAGCACACGAATCGAACTCGTGGTCGAAAAACAATCACTAGAGTCGAATATGAGGGTAATATTTGATTTTCCGTTGGAAAATACGTTAATATACTGCCTTTTCTCGCGTTATAATCCGCTAGAATGTTTGGTTAATCTATTGGAGGTTTACTTTGAAGGACAAGTGCAAAGTCACACGCGGGCAATCGTGAGTGGTTTTGTGGCGTGGATCTTTCCTTTTGGAAGTCTGTGCCGCAACTCTGAATTTTTCCCATTTCTCTAATTCGTTTAGAATAAAATGAAGCGATGCGGATTTTAGATTTGTCTGATTAGCTGCACCAATAAACTAAATATTTACCATATTTCATAGGGTTTAATCTATTTTTTATTTAGTCAGCCCACCAAGTAACCCCCAATATAAATCCGTTAAACGGCTTCTTCTTGATCATAAAAGTTAAATTAAGTTTTACTCTACGCAAGCTGTATAAACTTGGGTTCCGGTCAATATATCCCGCTTTTGTACCGCTCTAGGCTCTCATTCATGCGTTTACCCCCTCCACACTATTAACTCTAAGTGAACTTGCTTGCCTTAGTGAAATGATTAACCCAATGTTGGATTAAAATATGTTGGACAGAGGGCTTATTCTTAGTGTTAAACATAAACAAATACTTTCAGGAATAATATGTATAGCTTTTTGAGAAGTCGTAATTCTTTTTGGTGGGCGGTATTGTCTGTCAGTATATTTCTTATTCTTCTTGTTGTTTTTTCCAGCTTACTTATCGACCCGACCAATACGTATTCTTGGATAGAGGCCGCACGGATTTCGACTGAACGACTACCGACTGACGTCGGTAGGTTCACGCTTTGAATGTAATTCAAGATACTGACGGACCACATCATCCGTGACGTTACCGCTCGTGGTAGAAAAGTACCCTCGAGCCCAAAACCGTTGGCCCCAATAGCGTTTACGTAATTCTGGGAACTCACGCTGTATCTTGTAGGATGACCGGCCTTTGATCCGTTGCATCACCTTGGACAATGCCAGATGCGGTGGGATTGACACAAACATATGGACGTGATCCGTGGACAAAATACCCTTCTCGATATGCACACCCAATTCCTTACAGGTTTGGCGAATAATTGTACGAATACGTTCCCGCATAGGGCCACGTAAAACCTTGTACCGATATTTTGTTACCCAAACGATATCCTTCTCGGGCATATAATGCCCTGTCAGGCAATGGATAACGGTGATAAAACCTGCTATGGCTACCTGTAAAATAGATCATAATCTTCCCTCTCATTTTTAGACCTTCACAAAACGCAGGTCTAAAAATGAGAGGGAAGATTATCTGGAATTAAGCTAAAGCTGACCAGCTGGAAGCTGGTGGATTTAACCAATTATTGGAAATTAAAAGAACGCTTGCAAGCCGGGGCTGTTTGGCTTGAAAAATCAGAAGACCCGCAAAGCTTGGAAGCTTAAAAACTGTATTCAAACCTTTCAATGTCATCTGCGAATACTTTGCCGATCATATTCCTATTATCCGTGTCATAATAATCAGCATAGTTTTTATCCCGCTCAGAACGATTATCATGTGGTAATTCTGGCAATTTCAGCCCCAGGGTTTGCGCAAGACGCCCCGCATCTTGCGCCAAGTGTTCCATTCGCAGATACATATCACACTGCTCAACACCATTTTGGTCGCAAATATATTGCCGGGTTATATCATTTTGCAGACTGCGTTGAATAACGGGATTAATCAGAAATTCAGAAAATCTGTTATTCTGCGCAATAGCGACAGCTGGATGCTGAAAGCTTTGCTCTTTTAACCAATGATAATACGACACCATCCTGTCCCATGGATTACGCACAATGGTAAACACAAAATAATTTTCGATCTGGTCTTGCGTTACCATCCCCAAAACATCCCTCAGACGCGAATGCTTCCATAGACGTCCAGACGCTTTCATATCTTTATACCGCTTGCGTCTATTCTTGGCTTTCGGTGTATCACCAATTAAAATATCATCCTTCATAGCCTTGGCTTCCAATGCCAGACTTAAAGACGTACCCCCCGTTTTAGGGATATGAACAAAGATAAACTTGCGCCCGTGCGATATGATCATGCGGCCAAAACTAACCTGCAAACCAGACAAGCTCAACCACCGACTTAAAGCTGGTTAGACGATGGGTTTCAGGTTATAGTAACCGCAATGATAAGGCCGCAAAAGGTCAAACAGGCACATGACTGCATTAAAAAAATTCGAACGTCTCGAAAGCCTTGGGCTTTGGAAGGATAGTGAAATCTCTCAAAAAAAAGAGGTTATAGTATCCTTTGGCAAGGCCAGCCTTGTGCTTTCTGACAACAAAGATACGCCGCTAACCCATTGGGCGTTAGGGGCGGTTGAGATACGCGAAAGCAGCGAAGAACGGGTCATCTATGCACCCGAAAAAAACGGCAACGAAACGCTTGAGATCACTGATCCAACAATGAACCGCGCCATTGGAAAGATCCGTAAAGCAATTCGTAAGCCAAAATCGCAACGCGGACGCATACGTTTGCTTTCCACAGTATTAATCATATTTTACTTATGCCTTCTGACGGTTTTTTGGTTTCCAACCGCCTTAAGCGATTATACCACACAGATTGTAAGTGATGCCAAAGCGCGCGAAATCGGTGCAAAACTGATGCCTTATATCAATCAGTATGCGGGGCTTCCCTGTCAAAGTGCCAATACCGATCCTGTTATCCGCAAGTTGGAGAACCGCTTGACTGAAACCAACCACGACACGCTTTTCATCGCCGATTTAGGTGCGCGTTATTCCACCCACCTGCCCGGCGGGATCATTATGGCCAACCGCACATTGGTTGAAAAATTTTCAGGGCCAGAGGTTTTAGCAGGGTTCGTTCTGATGGAGCGCACATTGCAAAAACACGACCCAGCCTTACACGCTCTGTTCACACAAGCCGGCCCAATTGCCACGCTTTCCTTTCTGGTGACCGGAAATATCAACAATGATATTTTAGGGGCTTTTGCAAAAAGCCAGATGACAAAACCAATGACAATGCCAGAGCCGCAGGATTTACTGACGTTATTCAAGGCAACTGATATTTCAAGTGCGCCTTTTGCAAACATGTTAAACGATCAGGCATTGGTTGCGGGTAACCCCGTGAAAGGACAGTTTGAGCCTATTTTAACCGATCCGGAATGGTTGGCCCTGCAAACTATCTGCGAAGGTTAAACATCAACCAGGTTACCACCTTCAAGCCGTACAATACGATCCATACGTTTGGCCAATTCCAGATTATGTGTGGCAACTAGGGCAGACATACCGGTGTCGCGCACCAGCTCCATTAACGCGTCAAACACTGTGTCAGATGTGCCAGGATCAAGATTGCCCGTAGGTTCATCCGCCAACAGAAGTTTTGGCGCATTGGCCAGCGCACGGCAAAAGGCCACACGTTGTTGTTCACCACCCGACAGTTCCGAAGGGCGGTGGCTGATACGGTCTGTCAGCCCGATTTTACCCAACAACATCCTTGCCCGCTCATGCGCATCGGCTTTTGGCACGCCGTTAGCCAGTTGCGGCAGCACTATGTTTTCCACAGCGGTAAATTCCTGCAACAGATGGTGAAACTGATAGATAAACCCAACATCTTGGCGTCGTGTACGTGTGCGCTTGCGGTCAGACTTACCAGTCTGATCCTGCCCCGATATCGCGACCATACCACTGTCAGGCGCATCCAGTAATCCTGCAATATGCAGCAATGTGGACTTACCTGCACCAGAAGGCGCGATCAGCCCGACAACCTCACCTGCTTTGATGGTAATATTCGCTTCTGACAGCACTATAATTTCATTCGGCTTGCCCGGATTATATACCTTTGAAATGTCCTTGAGGCTTAATACTTCACTCATTACGCAACGCCTCTACAGGATTCAGGCGTGCAGCGCGGCGTGCAGGAAAAATTGTGATGGTAAAGGATAGAAACAACGATAAGGCAATGGCTTTCAGCACATCACTCAAAACCAACTTTGCAGGCAGGTTTGACAAAAGGCGTGTTTCAGGATCCCAAACACCGCCACCTGCAATACTGTTTACCAAATCAAAAATCGGATCGATATAGATCGCAAACAAGCACCCCATAATCACGCCCACGATTGTTCCAATCACACCAATGGATGCACCACAGATAAAGAACACACGTAAAATAGAGCCTTCGGTCAACCCCATTGTGCGTAATATCCCCACATCGCGGGTCTTGTTTTTGACCAGCATAATCAGGCCAGACACGATGTTCATAGTGGCCAGAAGAACTAGAATTGACAAGATGACGAACATAATGTTGTCCTCCATTTTCAAGGCGTTCAAAAACGCCCCACTGGATTGCAACCACGTCCATGTCAGGCTGCGATCACCTGCGGCAAGCATTAAATCGTCAGCCATATCATTCACACGGTCAGGGTCTGCCACCATGACTTCAAACTCATCAACCTGCCCTTCGCGGTTAAAAAACGATTGTGCTTCGACCAGCGGCATATAAAGCCGTGTGCTATCAATATCATAACGACCCACCTGAAAAATATAAACCACATCATAACTGTTCACACGCGGGCTGGTGCCAAACGCGGTTTTTACGCCATCAGGGGAAATAAGCGTGATAGTATCACCAATGCCCAAACCCAACTCACGGGCAACGCCCGTGCCGATGGCAACACCATTATCGAAGTCTTCGATTGAGCCATAAGCCATTTCTGGCTGCGCAATCAGAGTTAGTGTTTTCAGATCTGCCAGTGTTTCGCCAAAAACTTGAACACCTGTATTTGATCCGTTGCCAGAGGCCATAACCTGCGATTTAACAATTGGGGCTACACGCACAACACCTGCAACTTTTTTAATCCGATCCCGCTTGGCTTCATATTCAGAAAACGTCCGCACCGTGACCCCTTGCGGGTCAACATGGGGCGAAACATAGATCGTACTATGCGCGTTTGCCCCCAAGATCGTGTTGGTAAACTCTATCCTGAAACCTGACCGTACCGCCAATGTTGCAATCAACGCAAACACCGCCAATGCGATGCCGATCAGGGAAATCCATGTCATCACACTAACGCCACCTTCGCGACGTTTGGCTTTGATATAACGCCATGCGATCATCCACTCGAAAGCGGCGAAAGGCTTTGTCCGCCCGTTTGTCATGCAGCGATCCTTTTGCGTGAACGAGGGGATATCCGCAGTAATCCGGCCAACAGACCATAGCCAAGCAAGAACCCTATACCTGCTGTACCCAACCCGTCGGTTGTCAATGGAACCGCAGGCTTGAAATCTTTCGCCGTTCCTTTTGCAACCTCACCGTCGCGCATGCGCGCCACATAGGTAAGCCTTTGATATGCATTGGCATCTTTTAGGTAGGAATAATCTGCAAAGAGTGTTTCAAAACGGATAAATGTATGGGTCATATCTGACTGCCGTGCGATCAAAAAATCGCTACCTGTCATTGCCGACAATGCCTGATCGCGGGTATGGCCAGACGCTTTGGCAGAAATGTCAAAATCAGCCACAACAGTCGTTAACTCATCCAAGGCGCCGCCCATGCGTTGCACATATTGCTGCGAATATTCAGGGAATTGCGATAAGACCGCCCCAAACACCAAGCCACCTGCCAGCTTCACCACACTTACCATACTATACCCTCGTGTATATTTCCGTCAGTTGTTCCAACGCTTGTTCCGGCGGCATTTCTTCACTTATGCCGGTTCTGCGTGATGTTAATTCGACGACCCCATTTTTCAAGCCGCGCGGCCCCACGGTGATGCGCCATGGAATACCGATCAAATCCATCGTCGCGAACTTACCGCCTGCGCGTTCTTTGCGGTCATCATAAATCGGGTCAAGACCCAATGCGGTTGCGGATTTATACAAAGCCTCACACGCCGCATCCGCTTCAGCGTCACCTTGTTTCAAGTTGATGATCCCCACCCCGAACGGTGTAACACCTTCGGGCCAGATAATACCGTTATCGTCATGGCTGGTTTCAATGATCGCACCGATCAGGCGCGACACACCAATACCGTGTGACCCCATATGAACAGGCACTTGTTTACCTTCAGAGTTCACGACTTTGGCATTCATAGACTCAGAGTATTTGGTGCCAAAGTAGAAAATCTGCCCCACTTCAATACCGCGTGAAATCTTGCGCCGATCCTCTGGCACCGCGTCAAACAGAGCCGCGTCATGGGTCTCGTCTGTGCGGGCATAGGGTGTTGTCCACTCTTTCATAATATTGGAACATTGATCCCAATCATCATAATCCACAGTACGATCACCCAAGGTTAGGCCAAGAATATTGCTATCATAAAACACTTCACTTTCGCCCGTGTCGGCCAGCACAAGAAACTCATGCGTGTCATCACCGCCAATAGGCCCGCTGTCGGCACGCATTGGAATAGCTTGTAACCCCATGCGTTCATAAGTGCGTAGGTAACTGACCAGATGACGATTATAAGCGTGCAGCGCGGCGGGTTTATCAATGTCGAAGTTATAGCCATCTTTCATCAAGAATTCACGACCACGCATCACACCAAAACGGGGGCGCACTTCATCGCGAAATTTCCATTGGATATGGTACAATGTCTTTGGCAAGTCTTTATAAGAATTGACCGCGCCACGGAAAATATCCGTGATCAATTCTTCATTGGTCGGCCCATAAAGCATGTCGCGCCCGTGGCGGTCAGTGATCCGCAGCATTTCTTTGCCGTAATCATCATAACGCCCGCTTTCACGCCAAAGATCAGCCGATTGCAGTGTTGGCATCAGCATCGGGTGATGCCCTGCGCGCACCTGTTCTTCGTGCACTATATTTTCAAGTTTACGTAAAACCTTGAACCCCATCGGTAACCAAGAATAGATGCCCGAGGCAGCTTGTTTGATCATGCCCGCACGCAGCATAAGGCGGTGGCTGACAATCTGCGCATCCGCAGGGTTTTCTTTCAGGATGGGCAAAAAGTAACGAGACATACGCATGCTTGCGAAACTCCGATCATGGGTTTTATTTCTTCAGACATGTCTATGGGAATTATTAGCCAAGGGCAATTATGAAACGTTCATTTTTGCGGACAGGCCCATCGCTTTTGCCAGTGCTACCAACCGTTGCTCAACCACTTCGCCCATCAGCCCTACGCTTTGTGCGTCCAGCATCAGTTCTAGCTGATCACCCTTAACCTGCAACCGCCCCATATGGGCCACATCTGGCCCCCCCAGCATAGCACCCAACCGCATCACCCGACCCAAGATCTCGGCCTGCGTCTGGTCTGCTTCGGATAGCAGGACATTCAACTCGTCCAGCTTATCAATCCGCGGTTTATTTTTGTAACGATGGATCAGGGCCACCGCCAGAAAGATACGTTCCTGATGATCAAGCCCCACCAGATTAGAGCGCGTCGCATAATCAAAACTGACCTCGGCGCGATAGCTTGGATGGGCTGCCCATGTCACATCATGCAGCAAACACGCGGCCCAGATGATACGCTTGCGCCGCTCACTTTCAGAACCAAACAATGGCAGCACCCATGCATATAAAGTCGTGCCAAACTCTTTGAAACGCGCATTGGATTGCTCAAAAAACTGACAGGCTTCAATCAAAGGATCACGTCGCTGAATACGGGGTTGCATCTTTTCATACAAAACGCCCTCACGGATACCAAAGGACGAGAAAACAATCTTCTCAGGGTTAATGCGATCTAGCAGGCCAAGCAAAACTTTGGCAACAATCGGCACATATGCCAGACGATCTGATGCTATTGCCCCTGTGGTTTCGATCTGATCGGGCTTTGCGTTTAGTATCCAATGCAACAG
>CAXMSA010000103.1:0-7989 GCA_964195605.1 uncultured Amylibacter sp. | reverse complement strand
AAAGTGCCACATGTGATGCCACATGGAAGTTAAACTTTCTGTAACTATATGTTTATAAATAGTAATTTATAATATCAGCCCAATCCATCATCGGGGCTACTGAGAGTATTTTATCTGCTTGCGTCATGGGGGCTGTTTAGCAGATAAATATGACGGGCGGAATGGGGGCATATTAGAATTACTAAACTAGTTTATTGGTTTAATTTTTACTGTGTTAAATTGCTGATAGTACGGATATTTTGTCATATTACAGCCATTTACTGCGACATGGGCGGCAGGCTTATTTAAACTTGTTTTTTGCCCGGTTCTTGATTGCCGTCACAGCATTCTGAAATCCGTATGCAATCAGAAATCCTAAAGAAATCGCTGGTAAATCAACGGTTTGCGCCAAACTGGGCAGGCCGATCAGGATTTGCAGAAGTAGCCACAAGATCAGTGCGATCATGGCAATGCCTGCAAGGATAAATAACGGGTGCTGCCAGGTGTTGCGGCTAGTCCCATCATTCGGGAAGATTTTCGTGGTCAACCAGATCAGGCTGATACCGATCAGGAACGACAGGAATATAGTTTGATAAAAGGTCAAAATCAGTCTTTCCGGCGGTTAAGATGTCGTGTGATTGCAGCCATAAAGGCGTTCTTCTGCCGATGCAAGCACACTGGGTTTGACGCAGGGCATGTTGCTGTTAGATTGCGGTAAAATATGAAGGAGACATAACATGAAATTTGCCCATACGATGGTGCGTGTAACTGATCTTGATGCATCTTTAGACTTTTGGTGTAACAAGATGGGGATGATTGAAACCCACCGTAAAGAGGTGCCTGCGGGTAAGTTCACACTGGTGTTTCTGGCAGCACCCGGGGATGAGGATGCGGCGCGTAAAAACAATGCACCTGAACTGGAGCTGACGTATAACTGGGACAGTGACGAGGTGTTGGAAACCGGTCGTTCCTGGGGTCATCTAGCGTATTATTGTGATGATATTTACAAGGCCTGCAATGATCTGATGGACAAGGGCGTGGAGATTAACCGCCCGCCACGCGACGGGCATATTGCTTTCATCAAATCCCCGGATAATATTTCGGTTGAACTGATCCAAAAGGGTGGAGCTTTGCAACCGGTAGAGCCATGGGCCTCAATGGAAAATGTTGGCAGTTGGTAAGCACATAATCTCCACGTTGCTTTTGTTGTTACAGGCAAATGCAGCCGTGGCGGCCAGTGTTCTGGCCCATGATGTGGGTACGGTGCAGATCGATGTGGCTGTCGATGGTTTGAATGAACCCTGGGCAGTTGGTTTTTTACCAGATGGCGGGGTGCTGATCACTGAGCGTGGTGGTGAATTGATCCATGTGAAGGATGGCACGCGCCAAAATATCAGTGGTCTGCCGCAGGCTTTTGCCAAAAGACAGGGCGGTTTGCTTGATGTGCTTGTAGCGCGTGATTTTACCCAAACCCGCAGGATTTTTCTGACATTTGCAGAGCCGCGCGGGGCAGGGGCAGGCACAGCCCTTGCCAGTGCACGCCTGTCGCATGATGCGTCTGCGTTAACCGATTTGCAGATAATTTACCGCCAGAAATATGGCGCGAAAACCACACGTCACTTCGGGTCGCGTGTGGTCGAAGGGCTTGACGGGTTTTTATATGTCACGGTTGGAGATCGTGGGGATCGCCCCAAGGCGCAAAGCTTGAAACATCATAACGGCAAGGTGATCCGGGTCGCGCGCGGCGGCGGTGGAAAGATTTATTCCTACGGCCACCGCAACCCGCAAGGGGCGGCATTGGATGGGCAGGGGCGGTTGTGGACGGTGGAACACGGGCCAAAAGGCGGTGATGAGGTGAACCGGCCCGAGCCGGGCAAAAACTACGGTTGGCCGGTAATTTCTTATGGCATTCATTATTCGGGCAAGAAAATCGGTGAGGGCACCCATAAGGCCGGGATGGAACAGCCCAAGTTCTATTGGGACCCATCGATCGCACCCTCTGGTATGATGATTTATTCAGGCAAACTGTGGCCTGAATGGCAGGGTGATATATTTGTGGGATCGCTGAAATTTGACATGATCACGCGGCTTGCCCGTGAGGGGGATCGGATTGTGGCCGAGGAACGTTTGTTCACTGGCAAGTTCGACCGTATCCGCGATATCCGCGAGGCCCCTGATGGGGCGATCTACTTTCTTGCTGTGGGGGATGGGGCGTTATACCGTATGGTGCCGCAATAATGTCAGGCAGGATCATGCGTCTAGATCTGGACTGGCAATTGCAAATTCAATAACAAAAGTAGTGCCTTTTCCCACCTTGCTTGAAAAATCAATACTGCCCACATGCCCGTCTATAATCTTTTTGGTGATATACATGCCAAGACCTGTGCCGCCGACTTTGCGCTGGGATGTTCCGTCAACCTGTTCAAACTGGGCAAAAACCTTATCTCTGGCCTCTTCAGGAATGCCTGCGCCGTAGTCTGTTACCGAAATGCGGACTTTTGATGCGTCGTCTTCTAGCGAAATCTCAATGGCCCCGCCCAGTTTTGAAACTTGACAGCGTTTGAAAGCACATTCGCCATCACCTGCATCAAACGATTATAATCCGCGTTCACATAGACTGCGTTTTCAAGCCCTGACGTCTTGAATGTAACATTCATCGCACTTTCATAATTTGCGTTTGCTTCAACGGCCTCTTTAACCAGTTTGGCTATATTAACCGGCGAGATATCCAAAACCATTTTACCGGATTCAAATTTCTGAACATCCAGCAAGTCATTGATCAAAGCCACAAGGCGCGCACTATTTTTGTTTGCGATCTTCACCAGTTTCTGGGCTTGTGGGGGGATATCTCCGACCTGGCCACCTTCTATTAAACCAAGAGACCCCTTTATCGAGGTTAAGGGGGTGCGCAACTCATGGCTTATCACGGACACAAATTGAGATTGTAAATTATACAGGTTTTCCGCACGATTACGCTGGTGTTCCAGCTCGAGCAGCTGATCAAGGTTTTGCATATACAGGTGCAGAATGCTGCGCGCGCAATCTATGATGAAATACAGAACACAAAATACGGTCGCAAGCTCCAACCACAAAACTGAACTTATATGGGGTTGGACTAACCATAAATCACAAAGTGGAATAAACAAGAATGTGAACCCGTATATCACCAGCCGGGTGATAAGCGTCTTTATCAGCTGATGATAGTTCACGATGGCATATAAGGACGCAATCAAAAGCATGGTCAGGGGCATGTAATGCACAACAGTGCCTTCATAGCGTGCGAGCAAGATCATCAAAGTGGCGATGGAGGTTGCGTTCAAAGCGGCCAGAATGGTGAATTGCCGCGAAAATCTTACAGCATTAACAGTATCCCGATCATCTTTTTTCAATCCGGCTTCCCATGCGATGACGCGCCTTGAAACATAAAGCTCTAAAAATTCAATTGCCAAGGTCAGCAGGTAGAATGGGATGGTGATATACGGGGTGTAATAATAGCTGGTAAACAAAGTTACGACGAAAAACATAACCTGTTTTTGCCAGATAAATATGATGCTCCTGCGGGCTAATCCTTTTAGTCGCCTTTTGCGGTATTTCATTATTGCTGCCCGCTTTGGTTATTACCTGTTTTATAAAATGTCTGCTGGGTAAATCTTAAAGCATGATTGGCTGTTGGTCTAGGGTCAGGGTAACTTAATGCTGACCCTAGGGTTGATCGGTTCTGATTGTGTGCGCTAAAGGCATAGCAGGCAGCGCAAATAGGGCTGTCTAAAATCGCCTATTGTGCCGTCCAGCCCCCATCGATAGTTATGTTGCTACCGGTAATTCCCTTCGCGGCATCCGAACACAAGAACGCCACCGTGGCTGCAACATCGTCGACCTCAACGAACTTTCTGGTGGGTTGATTGGCCAACATGACGGTTTGGATGACCTCATCCTCTGAAATGCCGCGGACTTTGGCGGTGGCTGGGATTTGGGCTTCGACCAGTGGGGTTAACACGTAACCCGGCGACACGGCATTGACCGTGACACCAAATTCGGCAACTTCCAGTGCTACGGTTTTGGTCAGGCCCGCGATACCGTGTTTGGCCGCTACATAGGCAGATTTATAGGGTGAGGCGACCAGAGAATGGGCGGAAGCCAGATTGATAATCCGCCCCCATCCGCGCGATTTCATGCCTGGAATAACCGCTTTGGTGGTGTGAAAGGCTGAACTGAGGTTAATTGCGATGATCTGGTTCCATTTGTCGGTGGGAAAATCTTCAATGGGTGAAACAAACTGGATGCCCGCATTATTCATCAAAATGTCAACGCCGCCCATTTCAGTTTCGGCCAGTTGCATCATGGCCTTAATCTGGGCGGGGTCTGACATATCAGCCGGTGAATAAAGCGGTTTTTTACCGGAAAGCTTTTCCAGTTCGGCCATAAGGTCGGCGATGTCAGCATCTTCACCAAAACCGTTGATCATAATGCGTGCACCATCTGCGGCCAGTCTTAAAGCGATGCCGCGCCCTATACCGCTGGTGGCACCGGTTATGATAGCGTTATGTCCTGTAATCATGGGTCTGTCCTTTTTCCCCGAAGCTTACGTTTGTGTGAAGGTAAGGGAAAGATTTATCTTTTTGTTACTTGCTATCTGCCAATCAATGTGTGATTGCAAATCATTCGCATTTGCGATAAACACTGTGAAAATACACTGAAAGGCAGCCTGATGAGTTCAGATGACGATCAAAAAACACCTGTAAACCGGCGCAATGTACTGATGGCGGGTTTGGCTGCGGCAGGGGGCAGTTCGGCCTATGCAACTGGGGCGCTTGGGCAGTCTGCAAAAGACGTTAATGGTGCAATAGCAATGCAGATGGATGGCCATGGTGGGATGATGACCGTGGGGGCTGTGGATAATGCCGCGAACGGGTTTGATCCTGTGGCGATGTTGACTGATTGGGATTTAGGCCAGGTGGAAACCATGGCTGACGGGCGGATATTGCGCAGTTTTGATTTGATCGCAGAGGATAAAGAAATTGAGATTGCCCCCGGGGTGTTCTACCCTGCATGGACATATAACGGCCGGGTTCCCGGGCCTGCGCTACGGGCTAAAGAAGGCGACCGTATTCGGGTGAAGTTCGTCAATAACGGATCACACCCGCATTCGGTACATTTTCACGGCATCCATGCTGCCCGTATGGACGGGGTGCATGGAACGCCGGGGCTAATTGGGCCGGGTGAAGAATTTATCTATGAGTTTGATGCCAAGCCTTTTGGCTGTCATCTGTATCATTGCCACGCATTGCCGCTGCGCCGCCATATGGCCAAGGGCATGTACGGGGCGTTTGTGATTGATCCTGATCCTGCAAAGCATCCTGAGCACGCCGATGTTGCACGTTCGCGGCTTTATGGATCGCCTGAAAACGCAGGCTGGCAGGAAATGGTTATGGTGATGAACGCCTTTGACACCAATCTTGATGGCGAAAACGAATTTTATGCTGCCAACACGGTAGCATTTGCTTATGCGAAAAACCCGATCAAAGTGCTTAAAAGCAAACCGGTACGGATTTATCTGATCAATACGGTAGAATTTGATCCGATCAATTCGTTTCATCTACACGCTAATTTCTTTGATTATTATAATCAGGGAACCACCCTGACACCGACCCTGAAAACCGTTGATATTATTACACAATGTCAGGCAGAACGGGGCATTCTGGAATTCAGTTTTGCTGATCATGAACCGGGCCTTTATATGTTTCACGCGCATCAGGCAGAGTTTACCGAGCTTGGCTGGATGGCAAACTTTGATGTGGTGGAGGGGTAGCTATGAACAGTACACAAACTTCGCTTCGTTTATTGTGGCTGTTGATGCCGCTTTCTTTGCTGGCCGCTGCAATGGCGTGGATATTCATTGCCAATCCGCTACAATCTTTGGGCAATGATGCCCCCCCGGTTGAGAACCTGACGTTTGAGCGTACGGTCCTGGATGATCATGGGGTGCGTTTAAAGCTGCGCGCGGGGGGCTCGGAATCGATGCAGATCGCGCAAGTGCAAATTGATGCAGCTTACTGGCAGTTTACGCAGGAACCTGTGGGTGAAATTTCCCGCGGCGATACGGTTTGGCTGGATATTCCGTTTAAATGGATGCTGGGCGAGGCCCATGTTGTGACTGTTGTCACCGCTTCTGGCACCACGTTTGAGCATGAAATAGAGGTGGCGGTACCAAGCCCGCAATTAAATGCGGAACAGTTGTATACACAGGCCTTGATCGGGCTTTTCGTAGGTGTGTTGCCGATTGTTTTCGGGTTGATGTTTTATCCTGTTTTGCAAGGTGCCGGGCGCGAAAGCATGAATTTTCTGCTGGCCCTGACAGTGGGGTTACTGGTGTTTTTGTTGATTGATACGGTTGAGGAGGCGTTTGAATTCGCAGGTGAAGCTGCATCAATTTTTCAAGGCAGCGTGATGGTGGTGCTTGTGGGAATGGCCAGTTTCTTTACCTTGATGGCGGTTGGCAATCGTAATGGTAAGCCGTCGGGCTTGTCGTTGGCGACGTTTATAGCACTTGGTATCGGGTTGCATAACTTTGGTGAAGGGCTGGCTATCGGGGCGGCTTTTGCTGCGGGGTCTGCGGGGTTGGGCACGTATCTGATCTTAGGCTTTACGCTGCATAATATCACTGAAGGTATCGGGATTGCGGCACCGATCTTGAAAAAACGCCCGCCTTTGCTGGCTTTTGCGGGGCTTGCTTTGCTGGCTGGCGGGCCTGCGGTGATTGGCATGTGGCTAGGAAGCCTTGCATTTTCTGCCCATTGGGCTGCGTTTGCGATGGCGATTGGGGCTGGGGCTATTTTGCAGGTTGTTGTGCAGGTTAGTGCGTATCTGATGCGCAGTAATGATATGGGGGTCGAGGTGTTTTATTCCCGCCCCGTTATCTTTGGGCTGACCGTAGGCGTTGCTTTTATGTACGCCACGGCGGCTTTGGTGAAGATATAATCTTAGCTGCGCATCCGTTGGTTTTCGGGGTCAAACAACACGGTTTCGATGCTTTTTGCCGGGCGCATTTCGCCTAAGATTTCGATCTGAACTTCAAGGTCCGGTTTAATTGACTCAGTTGGAATAAACCCATAAGCGATTGATTTACCTGTATAGTGTGAGAATCCGCCTGAGGTGCAGAAGCCCACAACTTTGCCGTCTAACCAGATCGGCTCATAGGCGATGACGTCAGCGCCGCTGACATCAACCTCAAAGAAACATAGCTTGCGGGCAGGGCCTGCATCACGTTGTGCAAGGGCGGCTGTTTTACCGATGTAATCGGCAGGTTTATCATAAGCCATGAAACGATCCATACCGGTTTCAGCTGGGGTGTAATCGGGGCTGAATTCCACCCCCCATGACCCAAAGAACTTGTCTAGGCGTAGGGACATCATCGCGCGCATGCCAAAGGGCTTCATGTCATATTTTTCACCCGCGCGGGACAGAATATCGTAGAGTTTCAGCTGGTCGGTGGCATCCACATAAATCTCATAACCCAGATCAGCGGTATAACTGACCCGTTGCACCAGTGCCGTAAGGTCGCCCAGCTGCATCTCGCGCAGATCGAGAAACTTAAACGCTGCGTGGCTGACATCGTTGGTAGTGCAGGCGGCCAGAACTTTGCGGGCATTCGGGCCTGCTATTTGAAAGCCGATGCGACTGGTAGAGATGTTTTCAACGTTGATACCTTCTGCACTATGTTGTTCAAACCAACGCATATGGATGGCCTGCATGCCAAAGGATGCGGTTAGCAGAAATTCGGTTTCAGACATGCAAGATACGGTGAAATCCCCGATCAGCCTGCCTTTGGGGCTAAGCATTGGGTTCAGCGCGATGCGGCCTTGTTTGGGGATACGCCCGGCCATGATGCGATCAAGCCATGCGCGGGCATCCGCACCTGTGACACGGTATTTACCGAAGTTATGCACTTCGTTGATGCCAACGGAATTGCGAACGGCCATGACCTCACGCGCGATGGCATCAAAGGCGTTC
>CAXMSA010000102.1:0-8174 GCA_964195605.1 uncultured Amylibacter sp. | reverse complement strand
ACAGCGCAAGCGGCAAATGCGGCAAAATTGGCCACATCTGAAGGCGCTAAAATCATTATCGGCCCGCTGTTTGCACAAGCCGCAAACGCTGCTGGTGTTGCTGTTGCAGGGCGCAATATCAACGTCTTGAGCCTATCAAACAACACCCAGATCGCAGGTGGCAATGTTTTTGTTCTGGGTAACACATTTGACAATACGGCCAATCGTCTGATCAGTTATGCGGCCAGTAAGGGTATGCGCAATGTCGCAGCAGTAGCCGCACAAAACGCAGCCGGTGAAATCGCCCTGGAAGCTGTCCGCAAGGCGGCTGTAAAATACGGCGCAAATTACACAGGTTCTACCTCTTACGACTTCTCACCTGATGGTGTTGTCGGCGCGGTTCGGGCCATCAAATCACAAGTAACAAGCACTGACACGCAGGCATTGGTGTTTTCATCAGACAGCGCAGGTGCTTTGCCCATTCTGGCACAACTGCTGCCGGAAAATGGCATGGGTCCTGATAAAGTACAATATATGGGGCTAACTCGGTGGGATATCCCGGCCAGCACACTGGCGACATCTGGCTTGCAAGGTGGCTGGTTTACTTTACCAGATACAAGTTCCATCGCGGCATTCAAATCGCGGTACGTGTCCAATTACGGTAAAAACCCGCACCCGCTTGCAGGATTTGCCTATGACGGCATTGCCGCAGTTGGCGCATTGTTGGCTACAGGGGATAGTGATGCACTGACCCGCACAAAACTGACACGTACTGACGGTTTTGCTGGTGTAAACGGTGTATTCAGGTTATTGCCTGACGGGACTAATCAACGTGGCCTAGCCATTGCAGAGGTACGCGATGGCCAAGCGGTGGTGATTTCCCCAGCACCCAGAGGATTCGGTGGATCAGGCTCTTAACCTTTCTAAGAAATTCCAATCAGCCCCGTCATCAGACGATCTGATTTGCGCCGCGGATACGATCTTTGACAAAAAGAAAATACAGGGGCAAATCCGCACAATCTGTAAGGCCAGTCCAGACGCTGGTCTGCGCACGGCTTTATCGGCGGTTTTACAGGAAAACTACACTAATGCCCGCCGCGCAATAGAGGCCGCATACGCCAAGGCCCCCTTTGACACCCGCAAAGTTACAACCTCATATACCTACCTGACCGATAAAATCGTCCATCAGGCATATGACATCTCTTGCAAAATTTTACACCCCAACCCAAAAACCGATAAGCACGACCGCCTAACATTAATGGCAGTCGGTGGTTATGGCCGTGCTGAAATGGCCCCGTTTTCAGATGTAGATCTCTTGTTTCTAACACCGTCAACGTTAAACCCGTGGGTTGAAACCGTGATTGAAAGTATCCTATATATGCTTTGGGATATCAAACTGAAAGTCGGCCACGCCACACGGTCCATCGCCGAATGCGTTGCCCTTGGCAAAAATGACCTGACCATCCGCACCTCGCTTTTGGAAAGCCGCTATTTAGGTGGCTCTAAAACCCTGTCCAATCAACTGGACAAACGTCTGTGGAAAGAACTGTTTCGAAAAACTGGCCCCGAATTTGTCGAACAAAAACTTATTGAACGCGAAAACCGGCACAAAAAACAAGGCGGCCAGCGGTTTATGCAGGAACCCAACGTCAAAGAGGGCAAAGGCGGATTGCGCGATTTGCAAACCCTGTACTGGATCACCAAATACCTAAGCCACGCGGAGAACCCCGAAGAAATGATCAAAAGGGGGTATTTTACCGCCGAAGAACATGAACAGTTCTATCAGGCCGAACAGTTTTTATGGACGGTACGCTGCCATATGCACCTGCTGACCAAACGGGCCACGGAACAGCTGACCTTTGATATGCAAATCGAGGTTGCCAGCACCTTGGGATACCAAGACCGAGACGGCTTGCGCGGCGTTGAGATATTCATGCAAGATTATTTCCGCCACGCCACAAAGGTGGGTGACCTGACACGGATTTTTCTGACCGCCCTAGAAGCCCAGCACGTCAAAAAACAACCCAGCATCGGGCGCCGCTTCATGCGTGCCTTCGGCTGGGGCAGAGAAACCGCTGCCGACGGTTATATCATCGCCCACGGACGTCTGAACTTCAAAAATGAACAAACCATTTTCGATGACCCCCTGAACATTCTGCGCATCTTTGAAGAGGCCCTGCGCTCACAGGTTTTAATCCACCCCGACGCCATGCGGCTGATACAGGCCAACCTGCATCTTATCGATGAAACGGTGCGCACCAACCCCGAAGCGACCCGCATTTTCCTTGATACACTGATCGAATACGGCAATCCGGAACGCGCCTTGCGCCGGATGAATGAACTGGGTGTTTTGGGCGCTTTTATCCCTGAATTTCAACGCATTGTAGCAATGATGCAGTTCAACGTTTACCATTACTACACGGTGGATGAGCACACTATCCAGTGCTTATCAAACCTTGCACAAATAGAGCAGAGCAAACTAAAAGAAGACCTGCCGATCGTATCCAGACTGTTGAAAAAAGGCGTGAATCGCCGCATTATCTATGTCGCCTTGCTGTTGCACGATATTGGCAAAGGCCTGCCCAAAGACCATTCTATTGCAGGTGCGGCCATGGCCGAGACCATCGCCCCGCGCCTTGGCCTTGATCAACAAGAGGTCGAAACCGTCGTCTGGCTGATCCGCCATCATTTGCTGATGTCCGATGTTGCCCAAAAACGCGACCTGTCAGACCCACGCACCGTGCGCGACTTTGTGCAGGTCGTCAAAAGCACTAACCGGCTGCACTTGCTGACTATCCTGACCGTCTGCGACATTCGCGGCGTTGGCCCCAATACTTGGAACAACTGGAAAGCCCAGTTGATCAGAACCCTTTTTCACGCCAGCCAGCAGGCCCTGCTGGAGGGCACCGATAAAATTACCGAGTTCCACCCGATTGATGAAGCCAAAGCGGCGTTGAAAAGCACCTTGGGCAAGGCTGGCAAGACGCTTTATCTGGCCGAACTTGACCGCCATTATAAACCTTATTGGCAGGGCCTCGACACCGATGCACATGTTATTTTTGCCGATCTTTTTGAACAGATCAACGATCAAAAAATCGGCATTGATATCGTCCCCGATGCAAACCGTGACGCCACCCGCGCCTGCTTTGTGATGCAAGATCACCCCGGTATTTTCTCGCGTCTTGCAGGGGCTTTGGCGTTGGTGCGTGCCAATGTTGTGGATGCGCGCACCTATACCAGTAAAGACGGTTATGCCACTGCCGTGTTCTGGGTGCAGGATGCTGATGGTAAGCCCTATGACGAAACGCGTATCACCCGCCTGAAAGCCATGATCTTGCGTATCTTGCAAGGTGAAATAGTTGCCCGCGATGCCCTGAAAACCCGTGACAAGCTGAAAAAACGCGAACGCGATTTCATTGTGCCAACCGCTATTACCTTTGATAATGAAGGCTCCGAGATTTACACGATCATTGAGGTTGATACCCGTGACCGACCAGGCCTTTTGCATGATCTCACCCAAACCTTAAACCATGCAAACATCTACATTGCATCCGCCGTGATCGCCACTTACGGTGTGCAGGCGGTGGATGTGTTCTATGTTAAAGATATGTTCGGGCATAAAATTCACGCGAAAAGCAAACGTGATACGATCGAAAAGAAACTGCGCAATGCCATCACCAAAGGTGCCAAAGGGGCGATGTCTTGAATAAGCCGCCAAAGCAGATCAAACTGGTATCGGCGTTTTTCACAGTTGGCATCTGGACATTCCTAAGTCGCATCGCAGGTTTTGTGCGCGACATCCTGATCGCTGCTTTCTTTGGCGCAGGCCCCATAGCCGAAGCTTTTCAGGTCGCCTTTGCCCTACCCAACATGTTCCGCCGCTTCTTTGCCGAAGGTGCTTTCAACATGGCTTTTGTGCCGATGTTTTCCAAAAAACTGGAAGCCGATGAAAGCGCACAAGAGTTTGCCCAAGACGCATTCGCAGGGCTTGCCTCTATCTTGATTGTGCTCACGCTCATCGCACAGATTTTCATGCCGTGGTTCGTTTGGGCCATGGCCAGCGGCTTTGTCGGTGACGCGCGATTTGATACCACCGTTGGTTTCGCCCGCATCTGTTTCCCCTATATCATGTTCATCTCGCTTGCCGCCCTCTTAAGCGGGGTCTTGAACGCCAGCGGTCGTTTCGCCGCTGCCGCGGCAGCACCTGTGTTGCTCAACATCATCGTAGTTTCAGCCATGGCGGGCGCGTATTACACGGGGCTTGATCTGGGCAAAGCCCTGATCTGGTCTATTCCGGTTGCAGGTATCGCCCAAATGGCCCTTGTCTGGTGGGCTGCCGACAAAGCCGGATTACGCCTGATCCCACGCTTGCCGAAGATGACGCCTGATTTGAAAAAGCTTGCGATCATCGCCATGCCTGCCGCCCTTGCAGGCGGTGTGATACAAGTAAACCTTCTGGTCGGGCGTCAGGTTGCCAGTTACTTTGACGGGGCTATTCAATGGCTTGCGGTTGCAGACCGTTTATATCAATTGCCCCTGGGCGTTGTCGGCATTGCCATTGGTGTGGTGCTTTTACCCGACCTGTCGCGCAAAATCCGCGCCGATGATGTGGATGGCGGCCGCCACGCGTTCAACCGCGCCGCTGAATTTGCACTGGCCCTGACCATCCCGTCGGCAACAGCACTTTACCTTGCTGCAATCCCATTAATCTCAGTTCTATTTCAACGCGGCGCATTCACCACAAGTGACGCCGCATCAACCGCTGCCGCCCTTGCTATATACAGCCTTGGCCTACCCGCATTCGTATTCCAAAAGGTTATCCAACCACTTTATTTCGCCCGTGAAGACACTAAAACCCCGTTCTATTACGCGGTTGTGGCGATGGTGATAAACCTTGTCGTCGCCATTGGCCTATCATATCAATTCGGCTACCTGTCCGCCGCCATTGCCGTCACAATATCCGCGTGGGTGATGTGTCTGCTGCTTTGGTTCGGCACCCGTAAAATGGGCGAAGCTGCACAGTTTGATGCGCGGTTTTATAAAACCATCCCAAAGATCATTTTGGCCTCTGCCATTATGGGGGGCACGGTTATTTTAACGCAACAAATGTTGGGTGATACGCTTTATGAAAGCGGCCAACGCTATATCGCCCTTGCAACATTAGTCATATCTGGGGCATTTGTTTACGGCATCGTTTTGCTGGGTTTAGGGGCTTATTCACTGAAAGAGATCAAGGCCATGGTCAAACGCGGTTAAAGCGTTTCAACATTAAGTCGAAACGCTCTAACGTCGCCGTAACCGCAGCAGTATCATTTGCAAGCGCAGCTTTGCATCGGGGCCGCAGACAATCGCCAAAGCAAAACCCACACAAAACCCAACCAGTTCGGCCAGCCAATCATTGGCACCCCCAACCAGAAACTTGTAAATCAGTGCAATCGCCATAAAAAAGATGATCAAGTTAAACGCCTGTAAGCCGCTTTCACCCTCATCCTGCAAGTTGGTAAAGCGCAACCAAGTGAACGCCCCTATCAGCCCGTAAATCGCAGGATAAGCCCCGATCAAAGCAAACTGTTCATCCAAGGCAACGGAATAGACCGCAGCCCCGACCGCCCCGCTAGCAAAGAAGATCACCAAAACCAGAAAACCGGGCAAGACCTCTGCCACAAACTTGCCAAGCGCCAGCACGAAGACTAGCCCAAACAATGCGTGTGTCATAGACTGATGAATGAACACATAAGTGAAAAACCGTAATATATTCTGTCCGGAATATTGCCCCGTCAAACGCATCCAGTCGAAAATCCGGTCACTGAAAGCAAAGTTCTGCACCGCCCACAACCGCCAGCCAATGCCCTCGGCCCCACCGATAAACCCGGCTTCTGCCGC
Source organism: uncultured Amylibacter sp. (assembly GCA_964195605.1). Taxonomy (GTDB): domain Bacteria; phylum Pseudomonadota; class Alphaproteobacteria; order Rhodobacterales; family Rhodobacteraceae; genus Amylibacter. The sequence continues at coordinate 2,312 of CAXMSA010000102.1, read as the reverse complement.
TTGAAACACCAGTTCCACACCGCCAACCAGACAACTTAGCAATATCACCACCGCAGGCAACGGATTGAGGGGCGGCGCGTTTAAATCATCGTCATACATATCAAGTGCCTTTTGGTTGACGCCGCGCGCATGTGGCGCGATAAGCCCCATGTGTAATCCAGACAAGGGTAGATTGCTATGACAGATACAAATTTCACGCCGCGCGTATTCTCGGGTATCCAGCCATCAGGCAACCTGACCCTTGGCAATTATCTAGGCGCGGTGCGCCGTTTCGTGGAAATGCAAAACGCGGGCATTGAAACCATCTATTGCATGGTCGATCAGCACGCGATTACTGTCTGGCAAGACCCAAGCGATCTGCGCCGCCGCACACGCGAATTGGCCGCCGCCTATCTTGCCTGCGGCCTTGATCCGCAAAAATCCATTCTGTTCAACCAAAGCCAAGTGCCAGCCCACGCACAACTTGGCTGGTTGTTCAACTGTGTGACACGGCTTGGCTGGATGAACCGCATGACCCAGTTCAAAGACAAGGCCGGCAAAAACGCCGAAAAAATGTCGTTGGGCCTCTATGCCTACCCGTCACTGATGGCCGCCGACATTCTGGTCTATAAAGCCACTCACGTGCCTGTGGGCGAAGACCAGAAACAACATGTGGAACTGACCCGCGACATTGCCGCGAAATTCAACCACGATTTCAAGGTCGATTTCTTCCCCGAACCCGAACCAATTATCGACGGCGCTGGCACCCGCGTGATGTCGCTGCGTGACGGCACCAAGAAAATGTCGAAATCCGACCCATCCGATCTAAGCCGCATCAACATGATGGATGACGCAGATACTATCGCCAAGAAAATCCGCAAGGCAAAGACCGACCCGGAACCGCTGCCCGATAATCTTGACGATCTGGCAGGCCGTCCCGAAGCCCGCAACCTGATCAACATCTATGCAGGTATTTCAGGCCAGACCCCGGCGGAAGTGATTAAAGAGGTTGCAGGCCAACAATTCGGCCAGTTCAAACCCCTGCTTGCCGACCTTGCCGTTGCCCATCTGTCGCCCATCGCCGACGAGATGCACCGCTTGATGAATGATGTCACCGAGATCGACCGTATATTAGGCGACGGCGCCAACCGCGCCGCAGAAATAGCAGAACCGATCTTGGCAGATGTCTACGATATCGTCGGGTTTGTACGCTCTCGGTAAACACCTATCAACCCGCCTGATATTGCATTCACGGAACAACCCCCTATATCACACCGCCAATATCAATTCTTCACAAGGCCTCTGGTATGACCCAACACCGTTCCGAACTTCTGATGCCTGCGGGCAATCTGCGTAAACTTAAAATAGCCATCCTATATGGGGCCGATGCGGTCTATCTGGGCACGCCTGATTTGTCATTGCGCACAAAATCGAAGTTCGCGCTGGAAGACGTGATTGAAGGTATTGAATTTTGCCACTTACACGGGAAACGTGTATACCTTACGCTGAACCTGTTTTCCCATAACAAAGACATCCCCAAGCTGGACGAATATATCGATACCGTGCGTCGCGTAAAACCCGACGGGTTGATCATCGCCGATCCCGGCGTGTTTCAATACGTCAAGGAACGCGCCCCTGAATTATCTCTGCACGTTTCAACCCAAAGCAATATCTGTTCATGGTTGTCAGTAAAGTTTTGGCAAGACCAAGGGGCTGACCTATGCGTTCTAGCGCGTGAGGTTTCCTACCCGGAGCTGGTCGAAATTCGTGAAAAATGCCCCGATATCAAGCTGGAAGCCTTTGTACACGGGGCCATGTGCATGACCTATTCGGGCCGCTGTTTGCTGTCCAACTTCATGGCCGAACGCGGTGCTAATCAGGGTAATTGCGCCAATTCCTGCCGCTGGAATTACACCTTCCGGATGCGCCTGAAAGACGGCACTGTGCAAGATCTGAACATCACGGATGAAAACGCCGATATGTTCGAGTTCCTGCTGGAAGAGGGCTGCCGCCCGGGTGAACTGATGCCGATTGAGGAAGACGCGCGGGGTTCATATATCCTGAACTCTAAAGACCTGTGTCTGATGCCGAAACTGGATGATTATCTGCGTATCGGCGTTGACAGCCTAAAGGTAGAGGGCCGTGGCAAATCCGAATATTACTGCGCCATTGTCGCCCGCGCCTACCGCATGGCGATCGACGACTATTATGCCGACCCTGAAGCTTGGGACCCAAAACCCTATATGCGTGAATTGGAAACCGTCGGCAATCGCGGCTATACGCTGGCCTTTCACGAAGGTCGGTTGACCAATTATTCGCATGATTATGAGCAC
>CAXMSA010000101.1:0-8367 GCA_964195605.1 uncultured Amylibacter sp. | reverse complement strand
ATTTCCTCGAAACTTCCAAGGTATTGAAGGACAGATATTATGACAAAAACATCGCAATACGGCTTTGATACATTGCAAGTTCACGCAGGCGCGCGCCCCGACCCTGCAACAGGGGCACGCCAAGTTCCGATTTATCAAACCACAGCCTATGTGTTTCAGGATGCAGATCACGCCGCCGCTTTGTTTAACTTGCAAGAAGTAGGCTATATCTATTCACGCCTGACCAACCCGACAGTGTCTGCGTTGCAAGAACGTATAGCCACGTTGGAAGGCGGCATTGGGGCCGTGTGTTGTTCATCTGGTCATGCCGCCCAGATTATGGCCCTGTTCCCGCTGATGCAGCCGGGTTGCAATGTGGTGGCCTCGACCCGGTTATATGGCGGCAGTGTCACGCAGCTTGGACAGACCATCAAACGTTTTGGTTGGTCGGTGAGTTTCGTTGATTTCGATGATCTGGATGCACTGGACGCAGCAATAGACGATGACACCCGTGCGGTGTTCTGCGAAAGTATTTCCAATCCCGGCGGCTACGTTACCGACATTCCCGCAGTGGCGGAAATCGCCGATGCAGCAGGGCTGCCGTTGATTGTCGATAACACCTCGGCTACGCCTTACCTATGCCGCCCAATTGAAATGGGGGCGACACTCGTAGTGCATTCCACCACCAAATACCTGACTGGTAACGGCACGGTTATGGGCGGATGTGTGGTTGATAGCGGCAAGTTTGACTGGTCGCAAAGCGATAAGTTCCCGTCCTTGTCACAACCCGAACCCGCCTATCACGGGCTGAAATTTCATGAAACTTTTGGCAATCTTGCCTTTACATTACACGGTATAGCTGTGGGTCTGCGTGACCTTGGTATGGTGCTGAACCCGCAAGCTGCACATTACACTCTGATGGGGATTGAAACCCTTAGCCTGCGCATGGAACGCCATGTGCATAACGCGAAAATAGTGGCGAACTGGCTGGAAAACGACCCGCGGATTGCCTCGGTCACCTATGCTGGGCTTGAAAGTTCACCCTATTATGCGCGCCAACAACAGGTCTATCCCAAAGGCGCAGGTGCGCTGTTCACGTTCGCTGTGAAAGGCGGATATGAGGCCTGCGTGAAGCTGGTCAGTGCGGTCAATCTGTTCAGCCATGTGGCCAATCTGGGTGATACACGGTCGTTGATTATCCATTCGGCATCAACCACGCACCGACAATTAACACCGGAACAACAAGAGGCATCGGGGGCAGCCCCAGATATGTTGCGGGTGTCCATCGGGATTGAAAATGCCGAAGACTTGATTGCTGATCTTGATCAGGCCTTGGACGAGGCACTGGCTTAACTTATGCGTCTGACCCTTCTCACCACACTTACCATGATCGCTTTTGCCGCCAATTCGGTGATCAATCGTGCCGCCCTTGCGGACGGTGCCATTGGACCTGCATCTTTTGCGGTGCTGCGGCTTGCATCGGGCGCCATTATCCTGATCTTAATCCTTTGGCTGCAAGGTGCGTTCAAGGAAGGAAAACGGGTTAAACCCCGTCTGGATGCGGTTCTTGGCCTTGCCTTATACGCCATCTGTTTTTCCTTTGCTTATGCGGTCCTGCAAGCGGGCTTGGGTGCGTTGCTGCTGTTTGGCATGGTGCAGATCACCATGTTTGCAGGGGCCGTGATACAGGGTAATCGGCCCAAACCGTTGCAATGGGTGGGGGCGGCGATCGGCCTGTTGGGGCTGGCCTATGTGTTGAATCCCAGCACATCGGGTATTGATCTTCGTGGTGCAGGCTTAATGATTGTCTCAGGTTTTGGCTGGGGCATCTATTCGCTGGCCGGCCAAAAGGTGGAACAGGCACTGGTTGCCACCGCTGCCAGTTTTGTTTGCGCGGCACCAATAGCGTTGATCGTCTGGTTTGTAACCAGCGCTGAAGTCAGCAGTTCCAAAGGCATCGCTTTGGCGTGCCTTTCAGGCGGGGTCACCTCTGCGCTTGGCTATATCTTGTGGTACTATGTGCTGCCGCGCTTGCAAACCAGCACGGCGGCAGTGGCGCAGCTGACCGTACCGTTGATTGCAATGGCGGGCGGCATGGTATTTCTGGGTGAGGTCTGGACCTTGGATTTCACCATCGCATCCGTCTTGGTTCTGGGCGGTATAGGCTTATCAGTATGGGCGGGGCAAAGGGGCTAGAAATTCATTCCCCAAGACCCTAGATATCACATATGAAATATTTTTTAACGATTTTGACCTTGTTTATTACATCCCCCGCCACTGCGGATTGCGTTGTTCTGCTGCATGGGCTTGCCCGCAGTTCTTATTCCTTTCTGGCCATGGAAACAGCACTGGAAGGCATCGGATATGATGTGGTGAATGTGGATTACCCGTCTACCGAGGCCAGTATAGAACAGCTTACGACTGCCAGTATTCCAGCCGCGATTGCAGGTTGTAAAAATACAAGCCAGATGCATTTTGTGACCCATTCTATGGGTGGTATTCTGGTGCGTTATTATATGGAACATAGCAATAAAAAACCCGAAAATATGGGCCATGTGGTGATGCTTGGGCCACCAAATAAAGGCTCGTCTATTGTTGATAAGCTCAGGGATGTGCCAGGGTATGAGCTGTGGAACGGTGTAGCGGGGACGCAGTTGGGGGCAGGCCCCACAAGTATCCCGAACAGCCTTGGCCCGGTGGGGTTTTCGCTGGGGGTGATTGCGGGAAATCAAAGCATATCGCCGTTGTTTTCATCGCTGATTGACGGTGATGATGACGGTAAGGTGTCTGTGGAAAGCACTAAGGTTACAGGCATGGCAGATCATATCGTGATTGATGTGACCCACACATTTATGATGAACAGCCCTGCGGTTTTCATGCAAGTGGCGCATTTCTTACGCGAAGGTCGCTTTAAACCACTGGCCCCGTGATCTTATTCACATGCCCCATTTTACGCCCCGGTTTGGCGTCGGCCTTGCCGTATAGATGCAGTCCCACGGCGGCGTCTTTGGATAGGGTTTTTACGTCCAGAACTTCGTCCCCGATAAGGTTGGTCATCACCACGTTCGCGTGACGTTTGCCGTCGCCCAAGGGCCAGCCGGCCACAGCGCGGATATGTTGTTCAAACTGGTCAATTACACAGCCGTTTTGGGTCCAGTGGCCGGAATTATGCACGCGCGGTGCAATCTCGTTCACGATCAGCCCTGATGCGGTGACAAACAATTCCACGCCCATCACACCGACATAATCCAGCGCATTCAGGATTTGCCCCGTCAGAATGACCGCATCCATGCGCTGCGATGTGTTCAGGGTCGCGGGTAGGGTGGTGGTGTGTAAAATCCCGTCACGATGCACGTTTTCGCCAGGATCATAACAAACCACTTCGCCTGATTGCGAACGGGCGCCAATTACGGATACTTCGTGGCTGAAATCTATGAAACCTTCCAGCACAGATGGGGTATTGCCCAAAGCATCCCATGCAGCTTGCGCGTCATCGGTTGTTTTCAAGCGCGCCTGACCCTTGCCGTCATAACCGAAACGGCGGGTTTTCAGGATTGAGGGTGCGCCAACAGCGGCAACTGCGGCGGTTAAGTCTTCAACGGTTTCCACATTGGCATAGGGGGCGACATGCAAGCCGAGGCCTGACAGAAATGCCTTTTCAATGATGCGATCCTGGCTGGTTGCCAGCGCATTGCGCGCAGGCAAAACTGGACGTAGTTTTTCAACCGCATCAAGTGCCTCGGCAGGGATATTTTCGAACTCGAATGTGATCACGTCAACGCTTTTTGCGAAACTTGCCAGCGCATCAAGATCGGCATAAGGCGCTGTTGTCACGTTATCTGCCACCTGACCCGCAGGCGGGTTGGCACCGGGCTCGAATATATGGCTTTTAAACCCAAGACGCGATGCCGCAACGGATAGCATACGGCCCAATTGGCCGCCGCCCAGAATGCCGATCGTGGCCCCTTGTGCTAAAGCTTTAGCCATCGGTTGGTTCATCCGCAATTGAGGCCGACAAGGCTTCGCGCCATGCGTCCAACCGCGTGGCCAGATCAGGGTCACTATTGGCCAGAATTGCGGCAGCCATCAGCCCCGCGTTTGCCGCCCCGGCGGCCCCAATGGCCATTGTTCCAACCGGAAACCCTTTGGGCATTTGCACGATGGAATAAAGACTATCAACACCCGATAACGCTCTGGTCTGGATCGGTACGCCCAAAACCGGCACACGGGTTTTTGACGCCATCATGCCGGGCAAATGTGCAGCCCCGCCAGCCCCTGCAATAATCACCTGCAAACCACGCTCACTGGCAGATTTTCCGTAAGCCCATAACCGGTCAGGGGTGCGGTGTGCGGATACAATCTTGGTTTCATAGGCAACGCCCAATTCATCCAAAATGGTAGCGGCTTCTTTCATGGTGGGCCAGTCTGACTGGCTGCCCATGATAATTCCAACTTTTATATCTGCCATAAGCTTCAGAACTTTCTTGCATTAGAAGGCGGGGGTATAGACCAAAAGCGGGGCTTTAGGCAATAATATCTGGTAAAATATCATCTTCCAAACGTTGAATTTTATCCTTAAGCAGCAGTTTCTTGCGCTTTAGGCGCTGTAACAACAAAATATCGGGGCGGACACGGTCGTGCAGGGCTTCAATCGCATCGTCTAAATCACGGTGCTCTTGCTGCATTTGTATAAGTTCTGCATTCAGAACTTCTGTGTGATCCATTCTGCCCAATTTATCGGTCATGCTTGCAAACGGTCCATTATACTGAGTTGCCTTATTATACGGCCAAAATGGGCCATCTCATAGCCCTGAATCTATTACCTCTTGAGAATCCTTCCGAAAGCCCCCATATTAACTGTAGGGTCGCCAAACTGGGGCCCCAACAGTCGCTTTTAAAGGGCTAAACCTATGACGAAAATATCTTTTGCCTCGCATCCTTTTCTATTGGGATTTGAACAACTTGACCGCCTTGTGGAACGCTCGGCCAAGTCAGGAAATGAAGGCTACCCCCCTTACAATATTGAACAAAGTGCCGACAATACCTATCGCATTACGCTGGCTGTCGCGGGTTTTCGTGAAGAAGACCTGTCGATTACGCTGGAAAATGCGCAGCTGGTGATCCGTGGGCGCCAAGTTGATGACAGTGACGGGCGCATGTTTCTGCATCGCGGAATAGCGGCACGTCAGTTTCAACGCAGCTTTGTTCTGGCTGAAGGGGTTGAAGTGGCCGGTGCCTCGATGGAAAATGGCTTGCTGCATGTGGATTTGCAACGTAGCGTACCTGATACGGTTGTTCAAACCATTGATATAAATAAGAAATAGAGGTTTTCAATGAATACGAAATTCGACTTTGCAAAGCATCGAGATGAACGCAGGGTTTATGTGCGCACTGTTGCACAGGCCGATTTGCCTGAGGATATGCGCGCGGAAACTGAAGGCTATGAAACCGTCTATGCGATACATTCCGAAGACGGCGAACAATTGGCTTTGGTCAAAGACCGCGATCTGGCATTTGCTGTGGCGCGTACCAATGACTTCACGCCTGTGAGTGTGCATTAGCCTTTCGTGGCTTGCAGTATATAACACATCGGTAATTGTGCGCTTTGGTTTTCATAGACCGCATAATCCACCTCTCGGTTGTTGTGCGCAAACTCTTCAAAATCTGTTATGCGTAGGCCTGCGCCCAATATGCTGGTCATGATATGGCTTAAACTATGACAGAACCAATAACTTTCCACGCCACCCTCGGGGGTTGATGCGTCATAGGTGATGACTTCGGTTTCAATCCAAGGGTTGGTTTTGAAATAGGAGTTTTCCATATGAAACGGGTCATCTGCTTTTGGATTGAACATCTCCAGGATGGGATGTGTTTCATAAATGATCAAATGGCCGTTATCAGCCATCATTCTTGCAATGGTTGCAAAAAACTTGGGCAAGTCCGGCATCCAGTTCAACACCCCAATGGTAATCATCGCCACATCAAAATCGCGCGGTGTATCAACGGGCAAATCGTAGATATTCGCAGATAGAAAATCGACAGGTTTTTGGGCGATTTCCCCCAGTTCGCGGGCTTGTTCTATGAAGCCGTCTGATTGGTCAATTCCAAGTGCGCTCTTCACCCCGAAGCAAGGCAGTGAGAACACTTCGCGCCCGTTATTGCAACCCACTTGAACCACAGATTTACCGGCCAGTTGCATCTGGTTCAGGGCGGTTGTCATCGTCGGGCTGAAACAGGAAAAGTCAGGGTCTGACACGGTTGCCAGCATTTCACGCCACCAATCGGTGTCGCGGTGATGTTTGGCCGAAGCATCCCATGCCTTGCGGTTGGCTTCGGTTGCTGTTTTTATATTACCTTGATCTGCCATCGTATCTTCCTTACTTGGCGTCACCATAAAAAAACGGGCCGCCCTGTAAAGAGCCGCCCGTTAATAAATACTTTCAGTGGTAATCTTATCCTGCGATCAGCCCCATGCTTTCCAGCATCAAAATCACCTGATGCGCACAGTTGTCAACCTCTACATTTTCAGTTTCAAGGCTAATCTCAGGGTTTTCAGGTACATCGTAAGGGTCAGAAATACCTGTAAATTCTTTGATTTTACCGGCGCGGGCCAATTTATAGAGGCCCTTGCGATCACGGCGTTCACATTCTTCAATGGATGTGGCCACATGCACTTCAATAAAGGCACCGAACTCTTCAATTTCTTCACGCACAGCGCGCCGTGTTGTAGCATATGGGGCGATGGGTGCGCAAATTGCGATACCGCCGTTTTTGGTGATCTCGGATGCCACATAACCGATGCGCCTAATATTCAGATCGCGGTGTTCTTTGGAAAAGCCCAGTTCGGATGACAGGTTTTTACGCACAATGTCGCCGTCCAGCAAAGTCACGGGGCGGCCGCCCATTTCCATCAGCTTGACCATCAGCGCATTTGCAACTGTGGATTTCCCAGAGCCAGAGAAGCCAGTAAAAAATACCGTGAAACCCTGTTTGGATCGGGCCGGTTTTGAGCGGCGCAATTCGTCGACCACAGCCGGGAAAGAGAACCATTCAGGGATTTCCAGACCTTCAGACAGGCGGCGGCGCAGTTCGGTGCCCGAGATGTTCAGTACGGTGACGTTTTCTTTATCTTCAATCTCGTCAACTGCTTCATACTGGGCGCGTTCTTGCACATAGACCATATGTTTGAAATCGACCATTTCGATGCCCATTTCATCTTGATGCGTACGGAACAAATCCTGCGCATCATATGGCCCGTAAAAATCTTCACCTTGGCTGTTTTTGCCGGGCCCCGCGTGATCGCGGCCAACGATAAAGTGGGTACAACCGTGGTTGCGGCGGATCAGCCCGTGCCAGACCGCTTCGCGCGGCCCGCCCATGCGCATGGCAAGGTTCAACAGGCTCATCGATGTGGTGGATGACGGGTATTGATCAAGCACCGCCTCATAACAACGCACACGGGTAAAGTGGTCGATGTCGCCGGGTTTAGTCAGGCCGACAATAGGGTGGATTAACAGGTTGGCTTGGGCCTCTTTTGCGGCGCGGAATGTCAGTTCCTGATGTGCGCGGTGCAAAGGGTTGCGGGTTTGAAAGGCGACAATACGGCGCCAACCAACTTTGCGAAAGAACGAGCGCAACTCGTTGGGGCTGTCACGGCGTGCGCGAAAATCGTAATGGGTCACGGTGTTGATACCGGTAATCTTGCCGCCCAGATATACTGCACCTGCCGTGTTATGCAGATAGTTCACCGCAGGATGGGCGCTGTCGTCAGCACCAAACACCATTTCGGCCTCTTTGGCTTTGTCGGGTGTGTAGATGTCGGACACATCCAAAGTTGCCAAAATTACACCTTCAAGATCACGCAGGGCAATTTTTTGGCCTGCTTCCAGCTTGCTAGCAAAATCTGTGCCCACATCCAAGTTAATCGGCATTGGCCACAATGTGCCGTCTGCCAGACGCATGTTTTCCACAACAGAGGTATAATCGGCCTCATTCAGAAACCCTGTCAGCGGATAAAATCCACCGTTCATCAGCAATTCCAAATCACAAATCTGACGTGGTGTCAGATCCCATGACAGCAGTTCGGCCGCTTCTTGTTTCAGCTTGTTTGCCTCATCAAATGGGGCGTAGAGTTCGGGTACGGGTAATAGATTTTCAGCGGTCATTGTGGTTTCCAGATGTGAATACTAAGTGTCAAATACACTCAAGCGCGGATAATACAAGTTTCAATGGCTAAAATAGGACGGAATCGTGGTGAGAATACCCCCGTTGGAACAGGGGTCGTTGTTCGATTGCGGTTGTGGAATGGTTTACTTTCCATTAATTGGCCCTAAGCCACCGGCTTCCAGCCGGTTTGCTTCAGCGTAATTCGCAATAATCTTCCCTCTC
>CAXMSA010000100.1:0-8566 GCA_964195605.1 uncultured Amylibacter sp. | reverse complement strand
TGGCCAGTTAAAATCGGCTTCTGGCAGCTTTGGAAACTTCACAATCCGTATTGACGCATTCCAAGGCTTAGACCCGTCAGGGCGTGGGGAACGGACGTTTTTGCCCCCCCAAGACGGGGCTCAATCTGAGTGCGACATCATTTTAGATCTGACAGGCAACGCCGCCCTATTTCCCGCCCCGGAAAAACGCGACGGGTATTTGCGGGCTGATCCCAAAGACCCATTAGCCGTTGCAGATGTGGTTTTTGAAGCTTCACATATGGTGGGCACTTTTGAGAAACCGCTTTATCTGAAATATGACGCAAACATATGTGCCCATTCACGGGCCGAACAGGTCGGATGCAGCAAATGTCTGGACATCTGCCCGACCAGCGCCTTAGCCCCCGCTGGCGATCACATTGTTATTGACCCGATGATCTGCGCTGGTTGTGGTGCCTGTTCAGCATTGTGTCCGTCCGGTGCCATCACATATGATGCCTCACCGGTTTCACACCTGTTTCGACGCATCCAAAATCTTGTTACAGTTTACACCACAGCCGGCGGCAAAGACCCGCAGCTTTTAGTACATGACGCCAGTTTTGGCGGTGAAATGATCTCGTTGGCTGCACGCTTTGGCAAAGGCTTGCCAGCCAATGTGATCCCGCTTGAGGTCGATACGATAACGGGCTTTGGACATGCGGAAATGCTGGCGGCACTGGGGGCGGGTTTTGGCCGTGTTCATGTGCTGATCTCACCTAAAACCGAAGCTGCAGTGGTCAGTGGTGAGGCTGATTTGGCCAACGCCATAGCAGGCAAACCGCAAATAACCCTGATTGATGTGAATGACCCTGACCTGTTTTGCGACGCGTTATATTCTGCCGAAAACATCGCCCCTGTGGCCAACCCTATCTTGCCCATCGGCGGGCGGCGTGATGTGACCCGGCTCAGCGCCAAAGCTTTACAACCTGATCTGGACGCCCCGGTCACACTTCCCAAAGGCGCGCCTTACGGGGCGGTTGTGGTGGATACGGATGCTTGTACCTTATGCCTGTCCTGCGCCTCGCTTTGCCCGTCAGGGGCCTTGGGTGATAACCCTGATCTGCCGCAACTGCGGTTTCAGGAAACCGCCTGTCTACAATGCGGCCTTTGCGAAACCATATGTCCTGAAAACGCAATCACGCTGCAGCCGCAGATGAACCTTGATGACAGTGCCTTCGATCAAAAGGTTTTACACGAGGAAGAACCGTTTTCCTGCATCGAATGCGGTTCATTATTCGGGGTGAAATCCACCATTGAACGCATCGTGGCGCAACTGGAAGGCAAACACCCGATGTTTTTAGAAAGCGACAGCGGTAAACTGATCCGCATGTGCGACAACTGCCGTATTAATGTGCAGTACCAAAACACCGACAATCCGTTTCAAGGCGGTGAAAAGCCCCGCACCCGTATGACAGAAGATTATTTCTCTGACAGAAAAGATCATTAATAGATTGAATATAAGGACAAAACATGAGCGATGAAGACTTTAACATGAGCATGCGCAAATTCCTGAAACAGGTAGGCGTCACCTCGCAACAGGCAATAGAAGAAGCCATGCGCAAGGCGGGCCCTGCGGCTACTGCGGACAAATCGTTTGACGCGAAAGTGGTCTTGACCATCAATGGCCTGGATATGACACATGTCGTGACCGGCCAGATTGCAGGTAAAACCTAAGATGGCCCTGACCCGTGAAACCGTTTTGGATGTTTTGGGCAAAATCACCGACCCAGTCAGCCAAAAAGATATCGTCACCGCAGGGCTGGTACGCGCACTAACCGTTAATGACGGGGCAGTGCGATTTGTGCTGGAAATTGACCCTGCACAGTCCAAAAAAATGGAAGCGGTGCAAGCAAAGGCTACGGTTGAGCTAAAAGCACTTCCGGACGCGACAGAAGTCTCTGTGATAATGACCGCGCACAGTGCAGCCCCCGCCCCGCCCGATCTGGGTGGCGGCAAAAAGGCCGAGCCAAGCGGGCCGCAAAAAATACCGGGTGTGGACCGAATTATCGCTGTGGCCTCTGGTAAAGGCGGGGTTGGCAAATCAACCGTGTCAGCCAATCTGGCAGTAGCTCTGGCGGCCGAGGGCCGCAAAGTCGGGCTGTTGGATGCAGATGTTTATGGGCCTTCGCAACCACGCATGCTGGGCATATCTGGTCGGCCCTCTTCACCCGATGGCACCACCATCCTGCCGCTACGCAATCACGGTGTGACCTTGATGTCCATCGGGCTGATGACCCGCGAAGATGAGGCCGTGGTCTGGCGTGGGCCTATGCTGATGGGCGCTTTGCAGCAAATGATGACGCAAGTGCAATGGGGTGCCCTAGATGTGCTGATTGTCGATCTGCCGCCAGGCACCGGTGACGTGCAAATGACACTGGCGCAAAAGGCCGATGTGACAGGTGCTATAATCGTATCCACACCGCAAGATGTAGCCTTAATAGATGCACGCAAAGCATTGGATATGTTTGATAAACTCGGAACACCTATCTTGGGTATGATCGAAAATATGTCGACACATATTTGCTCGAAATGCGGCCATGAAGAACATATGTTCGGGCATGGTGGCGTAGCCAACGAGGCCAAAAAACTAAACACACCTCTGTTGGGAGAAATCCCCTTGCATATCGATATTCGCCTTGCCAGCGATGGTGGCGCACCTCTTGTTGTGTCAAAACCGAACTCAACACAAGCGCAGGCGTTTCGCGCCATTGCACAGCAGATGATCAAAGACGGACACGCATGACCACAGAACCAATTTTTCCCCCCTTACTCTCAGGGCAAGCTGTGACCGGGCAAATCGACCCGTTTGAAAAGGCAATATCGCTGGCCACCTTGGGCTGTGATGCGGGCACGATTGTCTATAATATCGGCAATGATGTTCTGCGGGCCGCATTCATTTTTGCACCCGAAGTGGCACTGGAAAAAGCCTGTGCAATGATGATCGCTTGCGGCATCGGCTATTCCAACGCATTGGGCGCACTTGCCCCACCCGAAGTGGGCGTACATCTGGACTGGCACGGCGGGATTTTGGTCAATGCTGGGCTTTGCGGTGGCTTGAAAATGGCCGCCTCAGACAATGACCCTACAGCAACGCCCGACTGGCTGGTTGTCGGGCTGACAGTGCCGCTGTTTCCCGCCAATGACGAAGGCGGTCTGACACCAGACCAGACCACACTGTTTCAAGAGGGTTGTGTTGAAGTTGATCCTGTTGAGCTTTTGGAAAGCTGGTCACGTCACACTTTGGTCTGGATCAACCGCTGGACAGACGAAGGCCCTGCCCCATTGCACGCGGAATGGCGTTCAAAGGCATATGCAATGGGCGATAAAGTGACAACGATTGTTGACGGAAACGAAGTGACCGGTAGTTTTCTTGGGATTGATGAGGCTTTTGGCATGTTGATACGTACCCATGAAACGACAAAGGTGAAAGCTTTGTCCAGTCTGTTGCTAAACGGAGATCAGTCATGAAACTGGCCCGCGCCATTCACTTTGACGAAAGTGACCGCAACGTTTTTCACAACGCCGCCCGTACCGGCGAATGGGCCATCAGCGGCGGATTTGAAGTTTCCGACTGGTCAGACGCCGATCTAAAAGGAAAAAACCGTCAGGCATTCAGCAATGGCTGGCTGGGCCTGGAAACCTTCGGGCGGGTCACATTCGTAGCGGTAACCCAAATCGAAGCGGCAGAACTGGAGACCTTAATTGATCGTCTTGCACAACATTTCGTAGACATCTACGGCGCCCCGTCATTAGACACCGCCCGCCCAGTGGCCGCACGTGAGTTGGAACATGCACTGGATTTATGTGAAGACCACGTCCCCAACACCCTGATCGCGGTTAGCCGCGAACTGACCGAGGCTGGCGTAAACGAGCAGTTCCGCACGATTGAGACCGAAGATGCAGGACTGGATCAGTTCGCGATACATGGGGAATTGGAGTAAGGGAACGGAATGTAGGTGTGCTGTTCACACGCAACTACGTGGGTTATCGCAGTTCATATTCAACAAAATCCAGCTCATAATTTGCATAAGTATTACCCTGAAACTTATTAACATAAACAATAATTTCAACAGATTAACCACCTATCCTATCTAGGACAATAGTTCACCTAGCTCTCACTAACTGGAAACCACACGAAGAATTCGGTGCCGGCACCCGGCTCACTTTTAGCCCGAATAGTACCGTCGTAACGTGTGACAATCGTCTGGCTGATCGACAACCCAAGCCCGGTGCCTTCACGTTGTTTCGTCGTGAAAAACGGGTCGAATATCTTGTCCAGAACATCCGCTGACATACCTTTGCCTGTGTCCTCAATCACAACAGTAATACCCGCAACACCCTCTATCGTTTCATTTCTGGTAGCCAGACATAATTCACCACCGTTCGGCATGGCGTGGATCGCATTTACAATAAGATTGATCATAACCTGTTGCAGCTCGGTGCGGTTCATAGCAACTGCGCCATTAGCCTTTTGACTGCGCTTCACATCAATACGCACCTTATTCATCAGGTGCTGCACCAGAAAAGGACAATCCGTTAAAACCTGATCAGGGATTTGCAGTTCAATCGCATCGAAATATTCATCTGGGCGGGCAAACTGCAACAGTTTGTTGACCAGAATATTGACGCTATGCACCTGTTCATCGATCAAGCGCAGTTCGGTTTCAATATCTTTTGTAGCCCCGCCAAGTTCTTGGCGCACAACGTCAATGTTACCTTGGATCACCGCCATAGGATTGTTAATCTCATGGGCAATGCCTGCAGTAATCTCACCAATCGCTGCAAGTTTTTCGGATACAACCAATTGCTTTGTCGTAGCCTCTAACCGTTTATTGGCATCACTCAGTTCCCGGGTGCGTTCTGTCACGCGGTCATTCAGTTCGTCAGCCAGCCCACGTAAACGGCTATCGCGTTCTTGTATCTGCCCCAGCAGATCGTCAAGATGCGAGGCCACCTGCCCGATTTCATCATCTGTACGCGTTAGCCCCGTCCGCGCCCCCAGCTCACCTGCTTCCACATTCGCGATAGTTTTCAACATGCCCTCCAAGGGCTGAAAAATACCACGCGCCCAGCGTAGGAAAATCGGGACAGACAGAATGACTGCAGCTAGCAAAGCGGCAATAGTGATCCATAAAGTACGGGCTTTTGCGGCCCTGAAAGGCGTATCCAGAAAACCGACATATAACATGCCAATACGCGCACCATGACTGTCAATGATCGGTTCATAGGCCGAAATATACCAATCGTTCACCACGAATGCGCGGTCAAGCCAGACCTTGCCCTGATCCAGCACAGTTGAGCGCACAATAGCCGAAACCCTTGTGCCAAGGGCGCGTACATTTTCAAAAAGACGAACATTGGTGCTGATGCGCACATCTTCCAGAAACAACGTTGCAGTGCCACGACTGCCGTCGGTCAGGCTGGCGGCGGGATAAACCAGATCATTGATGGTATCAATAAAATCCAGATTACGGTTCAGCAATATGCCCGCGACCAACGCACCTTGATGATCACCAACAACAAAAGGTGCTGCAGTGTGCACCATCATACCGCGGCTTTCCACGGTTTCATTGGTCGGCACAGCGGCCTCTGTCGGAACCAGATCAATGCTGGCCCTGCTTGCCAGATCTTGGGAAAAAACCGTTAGGTCATCGGCTGTAAACAGATCAATCTCTGTGCGTGCGGCACCATTCAAGGCTGCCTTCACCACGATCCAACTTTTAAAATGGTTATAATATAGTGCATCTTGGCGCGTAGAGTATTGACCATACGCATCGGCCAAATACAGAAAATCCATCCCCATTTTCTGGCGTTTATTATCCAAAAATGCAGCGATTTCGTCTGCATTTTGCCGTGTAATAATTTCAGAAAACGCAGCTGACCCTGCGATTGCTTTAACCTTGTCTTCGCTGGTTTCCAAGATGCTGGCAAAATATTGATGCGCAATGGTCAGCTCTCCGTTTACCTTTGCAATCAACAGGTTATCAAACCTTGTCGACCATTGCGTAAAGGTGCTACCCAACAGCAAGGGCATGACCACCAACATCGGCAGAATTGCAATGACCAAAAGTCGGAATTTGACAGAGCGAAACCAACCAATGCCTATTGTACTTGTGGTATTATTCATTCCACATCGCGCATTTTCGATCGATGGTTTTGCGTGAAACGCCAAGCCTGCGCGCCGCTTCAGCGCGGTTCCCATCACATCCCTCTAGAATTCGCAAAATATGTTGGCGCTCAACCGACTGCAATGTGTCGTCAATTGTGAACGAGTTTGCAGCATCCACCCCTTCAAAATCCGGTGGAAACTCTCCCAAAATCAATGAGCGTTCTATAAGGTTACGCAGTTCGCGCACATTTCCCGGCCAGTCGTAACGCATAAAACCACGCCGAATGGCACTGGAAATATTCAATGGTTTCATAGCCAGTTCAAAAGATATTTCCTGCATGAATTTATCAGCCAATTCCTGCACATCTTCAATGCGGTCACGTAGGGCGGGCATCTCAATTTGCAATACGTTAATTCGGTAGAATAAATCAGCACGAAACCGCCCTGCTGCCACAGCGGTTTGCAAGTCCGTGTTTGAGGCAAAGGCAAAGCGTACATCCACAGGCACGTCGCGCTTAGATCCTAAAGGACGGATTTTTTTATCTTCGATAACACGCAGTAATGCGCCTTGAATATCCAAAGGTAAATCAGCAATTTCATCCAAAAAAAGCGTGCCGCCGCTGGCATGCAAAAACAAACCCTCACGACGATCTTCATCGTCTTCATTTTGCATAGACACGTGGCCAAAAAGTTCGCTTTCCAATAGGCCTGCCGAAATCGTAGCGCAGTTTACCGTTACAAAAGCTTTATCAGCCCGTTCAGATAAAGAGTGCAAAGTTCGCGCAGCCACCTCTTTACCGGTTCCGCTTTCGCCTGTGATCAAAACCGTGCTGGGCAAAGGCGCAACCCGATGTAAAGTATCACGAATACTTGTGATGCTTTTTGAGTGTCCTAGCAAACGGTTACGCCGTTTATTTTCCTTCGCATTACTTTCCAATTCATGGCGCAACAAAAAGTTTTCACGGCGCAAGCGCATCCGGTCGATGCAACGTGCCACCGCATTCAGGATTTGGTTTGAACGGAAAGGTTTCAACACAAAATCCACAGCACCTGCCTGCAATGCTCGGATGGCAGTTTCCAGGTCAGCAAAAGCAGTAATCAAAATGGCATCCGCAAAAAAGCCGACTTCGCGTTGCTCGCGCAACCAGTCCACACCGTTTTTTCCGGGCATGATATTGTCCAGAATAACCACATCAAAGTGCCCGGCATCCAGCAGCTTTTCGGCCTCTTGGGTATTGGCGGCTTCAGCGACATTACGGCAACGCGGCTTTAATATTTTGACCAGAAAGTTGCGCATTCCCGGTTCGTCATCAATCACCAAAATAGAGGCCTGAGACAGCCACGGTCCAAACGCGGGTTCATTGGTCAAGTCACGTTTCATAAGTGCCGTCTGGGCCATTAGATTTCCTGTTAAAGCATGATTTATGATACCATAACTAAGCATAATTTAACAAGGTTTCCAAATACAAAACATGACTGTATTTATTTCTACCTTTGATCACCACCTTCGACCAAAACCCACATGATCTGACCAGTTGGTTTGTTAATCACAAGCACTCACAACCATGGGGGGGCGTGAGAAAGGTTTTCCCATTTCTTTGCTAAATTGTAAAAAGCTCATTAAAGTTGCGTATTCCCTGATATAAAATCAGTTTTCTTGCACCTTTAGCATCGCATTTAATTTTCAGAGTCAGCCTTAATTTCGGCTTCAAGCTTAAGAACTTCTTCTTCAATCTTGCGTGAAAAATCTTCTTTATTTTCACTTTCGATGAACACAATGGTGTCCCACGAATCCGATGGTATCAGTTGTTCTATCGCCGCCCGAAACTCACTTCGAAGCTCGATAAAACGCCGTTGCCACCATTTATGCTCTATGACCTTTCCGACCGGCATATCCGCCTCAAGCTCCAGTATCTTACGTAACGTTTTAAGTGTCGTTGGTGCATCAATGTAAAGTGGAAGCGGTGGGTTGTTTTTACGCTGAACGAAAAAAGCCTGCCGGCCAAAGCTAACATCAGAGGATTTAACGTTAGTCTCAAAGCCTTTCATAGATAATATCCGTTTTATATCAGCCATGTAGATGTCTGGATGTTCAACTAGCTGAAACGTTGGCAGTATAATAATAACGCGATAATGCAGATGTTCAGTGCTGCACATCGTGATCAGTTTAACCAAAAAGTTTTCAAAGTAACCGTAAGCCAGGGCATGAATGGTGGTTCTTCTTATATCGCTTATCTTGAAAATGTAGATCAATGAAAGCGAAACGAGAGAGAACAAGAGACCAACAATAATACCATAAATAGCATCGTTCTGAGTCAGAAGGCCGATTACTTCTATTAGTGGAGCAATCCAATATTGTTTAATTGAAATCCGTGCGGCCTCTATCCAAGAATACGTATTGGTCGGGTCGATAAGTAAGCTGGAAAAAACAACAAGAAG
>CAXMSA010000099.1:0-8740 GCA_964195605.1 uncultured Amylibacter sp. | reverse complement strand
CCAGAGCCAGAGCCAGAGCCAGAGCCAGAGCCAGAGCCAGAGCCAGAGCCAGAGCCAGAGCCAGAGCCAGAGCCAGAGCCAGAAGTTGTTACGGAAAAACCGAAAAAGCCCGGCCTGCTTGGCCGGATGCTTGGCCAAAAAACTGAGCCCGTGGCGCCTGCGGTTGAAGAGACCGCCGCGCCAAAACCGGAAAAACCCGGCCTAATGGGGCGTGTTTTGGGGCGTAAGCCGCAAGGTAAAACTCTTAAACGGGTGCTTGATGATGCAATGCTTGAAAGCCTAGAAGAGCTTTTGATCACCTCTGACATGGGGGTGGAGACCTCTTTAAGGGTTTCTGCGGCCATGGCTGAAGGGCGTTTTGGCAAGAAGCTTGGGGTTGATGAAATTAAAGGGCTGTTGGCAGCAGAGGTGACCCGTATTATGGAACCTGTGGCCAAGCCGATGCCGCTTTACCCGCAAAAACCACAAGTGGTATTGGTGGTCGGCGTCAATGGCTCGGGTAAAACCACAACCATAGGTAAGCTGGCCAGTCAGTTTCGTGCGGCGGGCAAATCTGTGGTGATTGCCGCAGGTGACACGTTTCGTGCCGCTGCCGTGGAACAGTTGCAGGTTTGGGGAGAACGTGCGGGCGTGCCTGTGTTGACGGCCCCTGAAGGATCAGACCCCGCGTCATTAGCTTATGACGCGATGGAAAAAGCCGAGGCCGACGGGGTGGATTTGTTAATGATCGACACGGCCGGGCGATTGCAAAATCGACAAGATTTAATGGAAGAGCTTGCGAAAATTGTGCGGGTTATCCGCAAAAAAGACCCCTCTGCACCGCATAATACTTTGTTGGTTCTGGATGCTACAACAGGCCAGAACGCTTTGGCACAAGTTGAGGTATTTCAGAAAATCTCCAATGTCAGTGGCTTGATTATGACTAAACTTGACGGCACGGCCAAGGGCGGTGTTTTGGTGGCTTTGGCTGATAAGTTCGGCTTGCCAATCCACGCGATTGGTGTGGGTGAGCAAATTGATGATCTGGCCCCATTTGACCCTGAAGAATTTGCACAAGCTCTGACAGGTCATACGCTTTGACAGAGTGGTTAGTCTCTATTGAAGGCAGTGCAGAGGGTCGCCAATTGGCGATGTTTCTGGCTTTGTTTGCCGCGTTGATGCACGCAATTTTCGGTGCGCTGCAAAAGGGCCGCCATGACCCGTGGCTGACACGCGGGGCAATGGATTTTTGTTACGGGGTTATTGCCGCCCCATTTGCATTGTTTGTGGTACCTTGGCCTGAACCCCATATGTGGTTGATTTTTGCGGGCATGTTTGTGATCCATGCGGTTTATAAATATACGCAGGCAAAGGCTTATTCACATGGGGCTTACACGGTGGTTTACCCAGTGGTGCGCGGGCTTGGGCCTTTGATAACCGTGACCATTGCGGGGTTTGTGTTCGGGGAGCAATTTGCCGGCCTGCAATGGGGCGGGTTGCTATTGCTGAGCCTTGCTATTTTGGCACTTGCCGCCCTCAATTTTCGCCGTGAAAAAGTTAATCGCCATGCGTTGAAGTTAGCCCTTCTCTGGGCGGTTGCCGCAGGGTTCATGGTTGCAATCTACACCACATATGACGCATATGGCATTCGTGAAACCCCCAATCCGTTTACCTTTCTTGCGTGGTTTTTCTTTATCGACGGGTTTCTTTTTCCAGTAATGGCATTTGTGAAGTGGCGCGGTATGGACCAGCCACCCTTATTGCGCCCTTTAATGCTGCGCGGCTTGATCGGTGGCATAGTGGCTTACCTGAGTTTCGGGTCGATCTTGATGGCAACGCGACTGGATAAAGTGGGTGAGGCCGCAGTGCTGCGCGAAACCTCAACCGTGTTTGCCGCTATTATCGGCTGGGTGTTTCTAAAAGAGACCGTTGGCCCCGCGCGGGCGGGTTTGATGGGTTTAATTGCCGCTGGTGCGGTTTTGGTGGAATTTGGCGGTTAGCCGCTATAAAGGGACGATATGACAGAGAAAAAGATAAATCCGATTATGAAACTGGCTCTTGAAATGGGGCCGATTATTTTATTTTTTGTGGCTTATACCAAGCTGAAAGAAAATACCTACACGATCTCAGGCCGTGATTACGAAGGCTTTATTGTCGTGACCGCGATCTTTATCCCCGTGCTGTTGATTGCCACTGGTATTCTTTGGGCTTTAACGGGCAAATTGTCTAAAATGCAGATAATGACCGCCATCCTTGTGGTGGTTTTTGGTGGCCTGTCGGTCTGGTTGAATGATGATCGTTTTATCAAGATGAAACCAACTATACTTTACCTATTTTTTGGTGGCGCATTGGGTTTTGGCCTGCTGCGCGGGCAATCCTATTTGCAAAGTATGATGGAAGGGGCGATGCCGTTAAGTGATCAAGGGTGGATGATTTTGACCAAGCGAATTTGCATATTTTTCCTGACATTGGCTGTAACCAACGAGGTGGTTTGGCGCACGATGTCAACAGACGCCTGGGTGAACTTCAAAACCTTTGGCTTAACCGCCGCGGTTTTTGTGTTTTTCATGTCCCAAGGCGGATTAATGACGAAATACGGAACCGCCAAGGATGGCGATTAGGGCTTGGTGAATCTCAACAAGCCCTGACCGGTTATTTTGTTTTAAACAAGTTTTCCTGGGCTTTTTTATTGGTGTTATCCGCGCGTTTTTCTGCGGCGACCGCGCGACCTTTTGTTACCCCGTCACGGGCCTCACACCGCGCCAGCCATTTCGCCATATTCGGGAAGTTCGCAATATCTTGTTCTTGCTTTCGCCAAAGTGAAGCCCAGCCCCATATTGCCATATCAGCGATAGAAAAATCCCCACAGATATATGCCTTACCTTCCAACTGACGCTCTAGAACCCCGTAAATCCTCTTTGTTTCAGCACGATAGCGATCTTGGGCGTAAGGTAGAACCTGTGGCGGTTCCATTTTCGGGGCATAAGCTAAAAAGTGGTGTGCTTGCCCTGCCATTGGCCCAAGGCCGCCCATTTGCCACATGAGCCATTCATCAATTTTGATGCGCTCACGCTCTGATGTACCGTAAAACTTGCCGGTTTTACGGGCAAGGTATTGCAAAATTGCGCCTGACTCGAAAACTGATATGGGTTCGCCACCCGGCCCGTCAGGGTCAACAATGGCCGGCATGCGGTTATTGGGGGCGATTTTTAAAAAATCAGGTTTGAACTGGTCGCCGGCACCAATGTCTATCAGGTGCAACTTATAGGGCAGGCCCATTTCTTCCAGTGCGATGGTGATTTTCCAACCATTTGGGGTTGGCCAAAAATATAGATCAATTGGATCAGTCATGTCATTCTCCGATATTTGATCGGTAGAATGGCAGGAAATCGGATGGGGTCAATTCTTCTGTGCGTTAAATTCTGGCAAAACACGGCCCCAAGAATTGAAATACGGGGTTTGTTGGGAAGCCGTAAAATCAAACAGACCATTGACGTAATTGCGCTTTTTAAGTACGAATAATTTGAGGCGATTTGTAACCGGATTGTGGGCCTCGTAAAATATGCCGCTAAAGAGGTCAGGGCGATATGCGACCCCGGCTGTAAATCGGTTGGGGTTTTTTATTGGGCACGGACCGGAAAGAATAATGATGGAAAACTGGAAACCAAAGACCAAGCTGGTGCATGCGGGTGTGAAGCGCAGCCAGTATAATGAATTGTCCGAAGCGATATTCCTGACGCAAGGTTTTGCTTACGACAGTGCAGAACAGGCCGAAGCGCGATTTATCGAAGCGGGGCAGGACGAATATATTTACGCCCGATATGGCAACCCGACGGTACGGATGTTTGAAGAACGTATCGCCGCCCTAGAAGGGGCCGAAGATGCATTTGCAACTGCCAGCGGTATGGCAGCAGTTTCTGGTGCTTTGTTTTCAATGTTACGCGCGGGCGATCATGTGGTGTCGGCCAAAGCCTTGTTCGGGTCATGCTTGTTTGTGCTGGAAGATATTTTGCAACGCTGGGGCATTGAAGTAACCTTTGTCGAAGGCACTGATCTGGACGCATGGCGCGCTGCTATGCGACCCAATACCAAAGTGGCGTTTCTTGAGGCTTTGTCTAATCCCACGTTGGAAGTAATTGATATTAAAGGTGTCTCTGACATTGCTCATGCCGCAGGGGCCACCGTGGTGGTGGATAATGTGTTTGCAACGCCTGTGTTTCAACGCTCGCTTGATTTGGGGGCGGATGTGGTGATTTATTCTGCGACTAAACATATCGACGGGCAAGGGCGTTGTCTGGGCGGTGTCGTGCTGGGGACCAAGGAATATATCCGCAAGACATTCGAACCGTTCAACAAACACACTGGCCCCGCGATGAGCCCGTTCACGGCTTGGGTGATGCTGAAAGGTCTGGAAACCATTGTGCTACGTTGTGAAGCGCAGGCGCAGACTTGTGAAGCCCTGGTGGCAGCGTTGTCTGGGCATGATAAGTTGGAACGGTTGGTCTATCCTTTTGCGCCTGATCATCCGCAACTGGCTTTGGCAAAGCGGCAGATGACCCAGGGCGGTACTGTGATAACCTTGGTGCTGAAAGGCGGCAAAGCGGCGGCATTTCGGTTTATCAATGTGCTGGATATTATCACGATCTCAAACAATCTGGGTGACGCCAAATCCATCATCACACATCCTGCGACCACCACGCATCAACGCTTAAGCGATGATCAAAGGGCGGCTTTGGGTATTTCTGACGGATTAGTGCGTATTTCCATCGGATTAGAGGATGCGGATGATCTTCTTGCAGAAATAAACCATGCTCTGGAAAAAGTATAAAAGTCTGATCGGGTTATAAAACTGTCGGAATTTGGGTGTGGTATAATTGAATTAGCCCTATTATCTAGGAAAGATAAATTGGCTCAAGGAATGCAGCATGACAGATGCTAAAAACAAACGTCCGTCTAAGGAAGAAGCTGAAGAGGCTGTGCGCACGTTGTTACGTTGGGCCGGCGACGACCCGACACGTGAAGGTTTGATCGACACGCCTGCGCGTGTGACCAAGGCCTACCGCGAATGGTTTCGCGGCTATGATGAAGACCCTGCTTTGGTGTTGCAACGCACCTTTGAAGAGGTCGACGGCTATGACGAGATGGTTGTCTTGAAAGACATCCGTTTCGAAAGTTTTTGCGAACACCATATGGCCCCGATCATCGGTAAAGCGCATGTGGGTTATATCCCGACTGACCGTGTGGTGGGGATATCAAAGCTTGTACGCCTAGTGGATGCTTACGGCAAGCGCCTGCAAGTGCAAGAAAAGCTGACCGCACAGATTGCCAATACGTTGCAGGACGTTTTACAACCACGCGGTGTGGCTGTGGTGATGGAAGGTGAGCATCATTGCATGTCGACACGCGGTGTGCATAAGCATGGTGTGACGATGGTTACTTCAAGGATGATGGGGATATTTAAGTCCAACGATATCACCCGCCAAGAGTTTCTGAAACTGATTGGCAACCCTGTCAGTCGCAGCTCATAAAATCAAAACAGCTTAAAAATGCTTGACGGATGGGGGGCAAACCGCCAAATCTGCGCTCATGTTTGATTTCCGCCCTGCTGGATATGTAATTGGTCTGTTGGTTGTGGTGCTTGGCGCCGCAATGGCTTTGCCGATGCTGATGGATATCTATGACGGGAATGATCACTGGCGGGTGTTTGCCCTGTCTGGATTTATTACTTCATTATTTGGCGGCAGCATTGCATTGGCTTGTGCCACACAAGGCCAAAAAGGCCTGTCTATTCAACAGACCTTTTTTCTGACGACAGGTGTTTGGCTGGTTTTGCCAATTTTTGCGGCCTTGCCGTTTTGGATTGGCGCGTCACAAACCACATATACGGATGCATTTTTTGAAGCAATGTCGGGGCTGACCACCACTGGGTCTACCATATTAACCGGACTAAGTGATCTGCCGCGCGGCATATTGCTGTGGCGCGGATTGATGCAATGGTTTGGCGGCATCGGCATTATTGTTGTGGCTATGGTGTTTTTGCCGTTGTTGCGTGTGGGGGGGATGCAGATTTTCCGCACCGAAGGCTTTGATACATTTGGTAAAGTTTTGCCGCGTGCGGCAGAGATTTCGCGCACAATTTCGCTGATCTATCTTAGCCTTACAATTTTTTGTGCCATCAGCTACCAATTTGCTGGCCAAGGTATCTTTGACAGTATCGTGCATGCGATGACGACAATCGCAACCGGTGGGTTTGCTAATTATGATGACAGTTTTGGGTCTTTAGGGGCCAGTTCAGAATATATCGCGGTCTTTTTCATGTTGTTGGCGTGTCTGCCGTTTGTGCGTTATGTGCAATTGGTAGGCGGGTCAGCGAAGCCGTTGTTTAAGGACACACAAATCCGCACCTTTTTAATCACGGCGGTTTGTGTTGTGGCCCTGTTGACACTTTGGCGGTTCAGTTTTGTGACCAACGACAATGCATTTGCCTTCCGTAAAGCCGCTTTTAACGGTGTCTCGATCCTGACAGGAACTGGATATGCCAGTGATAATTACATGCGTTGGGGCAGTTTTCCTGTGACCTTGTTATTTATGGTCGGGCTTATCGGGGGCTGCGCGGGTAGTACCACATGTTCCATCAAGGTTTTCCGGTTTCAGCTATTATACGCCTCATTGCGCGCCCAGGTTCAGCGTATTCATAGCCCAAACGGTGTATTTATGCCAAAATATGAAGGCCGCACGGTGGCCGAGGATGTTATTTCGTCGGTGATGGGTTTTTTCATGTTGTTTATCCTGTCACTGGCGGTTCTTGCGGTGGCGTTGGGAATGACCGGGCTGGATATGATTACGTCTATATCAGGGGCGGCATCTGCATTGGGTAATATCGGGCCGGGTCTGGGGCCTGAAATCGGGCCTGCGGGGAATTTTTCAGACGTGAATGACACGGCAAAGTGGTTGCTGGCCGCAGGTATGTTGATCGGACGGCTGGAATTGATGGCGGTCTACGTGTTGTTCACACGTAATTTCTGGCGTGGATAACCGTGTTAAGTGTAATGCGGTATATTTGAACATATATTGAATATCAAATCGGTGTTTTAATTATTGTGAAAATAGATTTTTTAAAATGCATTTTTATCAGTTCGATATATGGTGTTTTCTGAAACAATAAGAATATCCATTACCTAACGACTATCAGAAAGTGATGAATAATGACACTTGATCCAAAAGACTGGGATGCCTTTCGCACGTCAGCCCATGCGATGCTGGACGCCAGTATTGATAAACTGGCAAATGTCAGTGAAGGCCGCGTCTGGACACCCTTGCCGGAGACCGAGAAAGCCAGCATTCAAACTGATTTACCGGTTCAGGGCACATCCCATGACGTGATGCAAAAGCAGTTGCAAAGCTTTCTGCCATATGGCGTTGGCAACACCCATCCGCGTTTTTTTGGCTGGGTGCATGGGGCAGGGGCACCCTCTGGTCTGATGGCTGAGATTGCGGCGGCGGCGATGAACGTGAATGCGGGCGGACGCGATCATGTGGCCCCTGTGGTTGAGCGGCAGGTTCTGGCGTGGTCGGCTGAAATGATGGGGATGCCCAGCAGTACCTCTGGCCTGATCGTGTCAGGCACCTCTATGGCCACTATCATTGCGCTGAAAGTGGCGCGTGATCTGGCGATGAAGGGGGCAAGAGGGGCCTTGGTTGGCTATACAAGTGTGCAAACCCATAGTTGTGTGGCACAAGCCTTTGATATCCTGGGGCTTGGCCGCGATCATTTACGTAAAATCACCTGTAACGATGCGTTGGAAATGGATATTTCCGCTTTGCAGGCGGCAATTGACGCGGATAAAGCCGCAGGGCTTACGCCTTTCTTGATCGTGGGTACCGCAGGAGCGGTGAACATGGGCGCGATTGATGATCTGGAGGCTTTGGCTGATATCGCTGCCGACCAAAGTATGTGGTTTCACATCGACGGCGCCTTTGGGGCAACGGCTAGAATTGGGCAACATGCGCGTGCGCGCCTGACAGGGGTGGCGCGGGCTGACAGTCTGGCGTTTGACTTTCACAAATGGCTGCAGGTCAATTATGATGCGGGCTGTGTGTTGATCCGTGATGATGCGGCACACCGCGCGGCGTTTTCGGATCGGCCTGAATATCTGCGCGGTGCGGAACGCGGCCTTGCAGGTGGCGCATTTTGGGCGGTGGATTATGGGCCTGAACTGTCACGCGGATTTCGCGCATTGAAGGTTTGGGCGCATCTGAAGGAACACGGGATTGACGCTTTGGCGGCAGTGATTGACCGCAATATCGAGCAGGCACAATATCTGGAACGGTTGGTGAAGGCATCACCCAAACTGGAAATGCTCGCCCCTGTGCCGCTGAACATCTGCTGCTTTCGTTATAAGTTTGATAACGATTGTGACACCAAGAACGAAGAGATTGTCGTGCGTTTGCAAGAAAGCGGTATCGCGGTACCGTCAACGACCGTGTTGGGTGGGCAGCTGGCAATACGGGTGAACCTGACCAACCATCGTACAAGGAACGAGGATTTGGATATGCTGGTGGAGGCGGTTGTTAGGATTGGCGGGCAGTTGACCTGATTTACCTGAAACCCGATGTATGGAAGCCGTATGGCAAACTGATGCGATGGGGCCGTTACCTAAGGTTGTTATCTGGGTCAGGCCCTTAAACTTTACATTGTCATGATAACTTATAAACTATCAAAAAATGTATGTTGGAGGTAAAACCCGTAGCATTGCGCCAT
>CAXMSA010000098.1:0-8831 GCA_964195605.1 uncultured Amylibacter sp. | reverse complement strand
TATTGCTGTTATCCTGCGCTTGGGACGTTCCGATTTCAGAGTTTTTTCCCGATCAGGAAAAACCGAAAGGCGGATTTGATCTTGATAATTGAAAGCCAACTATAGTTTCTTCACCAAAGCCGCCGTTGGCCACGCATCCGCAGGCAACCCCAAACGCATCTGTTCTTTTTGCACCGCGGCACGGGTCTTGGCACCTAAAATACCGTCGACTTTGCCCACATCATGGCCGCGTGATTTCAGTTTTTTCTGCAAAGCTTTCATGGCGTTTGCACTGAACGCGAGGTCTGGTTTACCTTTGGTGAACACGGGCGCACCTGCCAGCCGCGTGGCGAAATAGGCCGCTGTGCTGACGTAGACCAGCGACTTGTTCCACTCAAAATAAACAAAGAAGTTTGGCATTGCCAGAAAAGCGGAGCCTTTGCGGCCTTGCGGTAACATCAAGGCCGCTTGCAGATTGCCCTTTGGTAGTTTGCCGCTGCGGGCTTTGATACCTTTGTTGGCCCAATTGGACACAGATTGGGTTTTATCCAGACCGGTTTGCGCCCAGTTCAGATTTTTGGGAACGCTCACCTCTACCAACCACGGCTGGTTGGCAGCCCATCCTAGGTCTTTCAGCAAGCGTGCGCCCGTCATCAACGCGTCAGGCGCGCTGGTTTTCAGACGCACCCGCCCATCACCATCGCCGTCAACGCCGCGATGCAAAATATCTTCGGGCAGCATTTGCACCATGCCGATTTCACCAGCCCATGCGCCTTTGGTTTTCACCGGGTCAAAATCGCCGCGTTTCCACAGTTCTATGGTTGCAAAAATCTGCGGTCGAAACAGATCGGGGCGACGGCAATCATGTGACAGGGTGATCAGCGAGTTTAACGTGTTAAAATTGCCCTGTACTGCGCCGTAATCGGTTTCCAATGCCCAAAAGGCAGTTAAGACCGCAGGTTGCACGCCATATGTTTTGCGGGCTTTGGCGAAAGTTTTGTTGTACTTCTGCATATTCTTTTTGCCGTTATTCATACGGCCCGAACTGATTGCGCGCCCGGCAAATTCAGAGAAAGTCAGGCGGAAAATACCTTGAGACCGATCGGCTTTCAGAACTTTGGGGTCAATGCGTGCTGAACGAAAGAACTTATTGACCTGCGCTTTGCTATGGCCTTTTGAAACTGCTTCAGCCTTGAGAGTGGTCATCCAACTGTTGAAGCTGCCACCGCATGTTTTGGCAAAAGTGGTGGCAGGTACAGCGGCGATGACCGCTGCACAAAGTAGAATACGCATTGAATTCATTGTGGCCCCGTCAGGTTAGTTGTTAACAATCTAACCCTGTGACGTGTTTAACCTCAAGGAAATCTTCCAAGCCCCAAACACCACCTTCGCGGCCATTGCCCGATTGTTTGTAGCCACCAAATGGTGATGGATGGGCAGAATCACTACCATTGATACGCACCATGCCCGAACGTACACGGCGTGCAACGCGGCCAGCTTTTGCGGGATCTTGTGTTTGAATATAGTTGGTCAGCCCGTAAACCGTGTCATTGGTAATTTGGATTGCTTCTTCTTCGCTGTCGAATGGAATGATTGACAGGACAGGGCCAAAGACCTCTTCACGTGCGATGGTCATGTCGTTGGTGACATCTGCAAACACGGTAGGACGCACATAATAACCACGGTTCAACCCTTCGGGCCGGCCTAAACCGCCTGCAACAAGACGCGCTTCGCCCATGCCAACCTCAATCAGCCCCTGAATTTTATCGAACTGTAATTTATTGACAACAGGGCCAAGGTGGCGGCCGCTTTGCGCAGGATCGCTGACAACTGTTTTTTCGGCTTCAGTGGTGGCTTGTTCAACGGCCTGTTCATAACGGCTGCGTTCAACCAGCATGCGGGTCGGTGCATTGCAGGATTGACCGGTGTTACCAAAACAGTGCCGTGCGCCGCGAATAACGGCTTTTTCATCTGCGTCGGCAAAGACGATATTAGCACCTTTGCCGCCTAGTTCCAGCGTGACACGTTTGATGGTTTCTGCGGCCGCTTTCGTAATCAATCGGCCCGCACGGGTGGAGCCTGTGAAACTGATCATGTCGACGTCTGCATGGGCAGACAACTGGCTGCCAACACCAGCACCATCGCCGTTTACCATGTTAAATACACCTTTTGGGAAACCTACTTTGTCAACAATTTCCGCGAAGATGATAGAAGACAGAGGCGCCTCTTCGGACGGTTTCAGAACCACAGTACAACCTACAGCTAATGCAGGAATTACTTTTAGGGTGACTTGGTTCATCGGCCAGTTCCACGGTGTGATCATGGCACAAACGCCGATCGGCTCGCGGTAGATTTTTTCACTTGGGGTATCAGGCCAAGGGGTTTCTTCAAAATCGACCTGATCAAAACTATCGATGAAACCTTTGATATGCCATATGCCGGCACCGGTCTGCGCGGCACGCGCCATGTCGATGGGAGCTCCCATTTCCATGGAAATAGCTTCGGCCATATCGCCTGCGCGGTTATTATATTCGACATATAGAGCCTTGATCAAATCAAAGCGTTCCTTTTTCGGGGTTGCGGCCCAAGGCTCGAACGCGGCTTTTGCGGCGGCAACGGCGGCATCTGTATCAGCCTGACCGCCAAGCGAGATAACTGCACAAGCTTCTTCATTGGCAGGATTGATGACATTCAGGTCATTTGTCTTTGCAGGTCTGACCCATTGGCCATCGATATAGAAATTGCGTTTTTCCAGCATGATAAATACCTTGTTATTGGACATGTTTTGCGAACAGTTACATTGAGTGTGTGTTAAGACAAGAGAGATTTGGCAAATTTTCAATAATTTGATCAAATTATTGAAAGGTTTGCTGTGATAACGCCTGAATTCTATACCCTGATAGCGATTTTCTTGTTTGGCGGCTTTGTAAAAGGCGCGTTAGGCATAGGCTTACCCACGCTTTTGCTAGGTTTTTTGACGTTTCTATATGAACCGCGCATCGCGGTTGCACTGATCCTGTTTTCAATCATGGCCGCAAACATGCGCCAAGCCATGGTCGGTGGTAGTATGTGGGAAATTGTGAAGACTCATAAATATTTTTGTGTCTTTGCAAGCATTGGTATTTTCATTGTGGCGATTGTCGGATCAAAGGTGCCTTTGCCGATATTGCTGATCAGTGTCGGGGTTTCGATGACGATATTTGCGTTAAGTAGCCTGTTTTCATTCATCCCAGTACTCAGCATAAAATATGATACAGTGGCCCAGATTGCGGCAGGGATTATCGGGGGTATTCTGGGCGGGCTGACAGCCATCTGGGGCCCGCCGTTGGCAGTTTATCTGATGGCGTTACGGATGCAGAGAGATCGGTTTATCCAGACTTTAGGTGTGATGTTTTCAATACAATCTCTATTCCTGACCGCTGGGTTTATTGTGTCGGGCGAACTGACGGTGCCGCTTGCAATAAAGGGTGCCACTTTGTTAATTCCAACATTTATTGGCATGTATCTAGGTGAAAAAACCCGCAAACGCATGAATACTGCGCAATTCACGCGGGTGTTTTTATATGTGTTTCTTTTGTTGGGTTTAAACCTGATCAGGCGCGGGATCATGGGCGGGTAAGTGAACAAACCTGATTGACGTCTGCAGCGAAGGCTTCTAGCCTATCGCAAAGCTTTCACAGGAGAATCGCCCATGTCTTTACGTATCAACGATGTCGTGCCCAACTTTACCGCCGTTACCGATCAGGGAACCTTTCATTTCCATGACTGGATTGGCGATAGCTGGGCGATATTATTCAGCCATCCCAAAGATTTCACACCTGTTTGCACAACTGAATTCGGGGCCGTGGGTCAACTGGCTGCGGAATGGGAAAAGCGCGGCACCAAAGTGATGGGTATTTCTGTGGACGGGGTGGAAGACCACAAGAAATGGAAAGCCGATATTGAACAGGTTTCCGGCGCAAAAGCGGGTTTTCCGATTATTGCCGATGAAGATCTCGCAGTTTCCAAAGCCTTTGATATGCTACCAGCCGAAGCTTATCTACCTGATGGGCGCACCCCTGCGGACAGTGCAACCGTGCGGTCTGTATTCATCATCGGGCCGGACAAGCAGTTGAAACTTTCAATGACTTATCCAATGTCAGTAGGCCGTAACTTTGCCGAGATTTTACGGGCATTGGACGCTTTGCAAACTACAACGAAGCATGGTGTGGCAACACCTGTTAACTGGGTAACCGGGCAAGATGTGATCATTCCGCCAACTGTCAGTAATGACGACGCGAAAGCCAAGTTTGGTGAATTTGAAACGGTGTTGCCTTACTTGCGCAAGACGTCTTTGCCGTCATAGACGGTAAAAAAACAGACAGGCCTGAATTGGCCTGCCTGTATCGCCTACCCCTTGAAATGATTACACAACAGATTGTTCCATATGTGGGCAAAAATCAGTAGATACTATTGTGTTCAACAGCTATTCAGCAATCTGTCTATGACAGCTTTGGTATAATGATTTTATCATTTCAAGAAAGGATATGCTTGTGAAACTAACGGATTATAAAGCCCTGACATTTGATGTTTACGGAACATTGATCGACTGGGAAAGTGGTATGATTGCGGGGTTAAAACCGCTGACAGACAAGGTCACCAAATCGCTTTCACGCGATGAGATATTGCAAGCCCATGCGCATTACGAATCCGCGACTCAAGCACAAACGCCCGGCAAAATGTATTCGCAAATACTGGGGGTCGTTTACCGAAGACTGGCGGAAGAATGGGGCATAGAGGTTAGCTGGGCAGAGTGCCAAAAATATGGCGCCTCAGTAGAACACTGGCCTGCGTTTGCCGACAGTGCTGGCGCATTGCAATATCTGAAACGCTACTACAAGCTAATCGTGTTGACCAATGTGGATAACGTAAGCTTTGCCCATAGCAACGCCAAATTAAAGGTAGCATTCGACGGAGCCTATACGGCTGAAGATGTGGGGTCTTACAAACCTGACCCGCGCAATTTCGATTATATGATTGATAATCTGGCACGCATCGGCGTTGAAAAGCACGAGGTGCTGCATACTGCCGAAAGCATGTTTCATGATCACGCGCCTGCCAACAAATATGGCCTGTCAAATTGCTGGATATACCGCCGCTACGGCAAACCGGGTTATGGCGCAACTATGAACCCCGGCGAGATACCAAAATATGATATGGTCTTTAACAGTATGGCCGATTTGGTTAAAGCTCATCAAAGTGAGCTGGCTGGATAAAGCCAAAATATAGGCAGTATATGCAAAAGGCACAAAACTTGATGCGATAGACCTGAGGATACTGGCAAAGCTTCAGGTCAGTGGCCGTATCACAAATGCCGCCCTAGCGGGTGCCGTTGGTCTGTCGCAAAACCCGTGCCTGCAACGGGTGAAACGGCTAGAAGAAGCTGGGATCATTCTGGGCTACGTGGCGCATATTGATCTGGCTGCCTTAGGTGAAACATTGACGGTATTTACCGAAGCGACACTGAAAGATCAGTGGCGGCTATGATTACCTGCTGATCTGTTCTGGTCATCTCATCTTGGGTTTTATATGAGTCACTTATAAATTACGAACTTTTCTAATTGGCCGTTTCGAACGTGCTCTGAATAGCCCCGAGTACGCAGTATATCTTCATGTAAAGGTGGTTTGTGAGGTGGATACGGTTTGCTGAAAATAAGCTAACTATCTAATAAAAATATTTATACTTATAAGTGGTGCCCGAGGGTAGATTTGAACTACCGACACGAGGATTTTCATACCCCGTTCTTATGTTTTCATAGTTAACCATACAGTCATATAATATATTGATAATAATATATTTAATCTATATATATGAACATATAGAAACATTTAAAACCGCCTCTACACCCATTATTTTAGAGCCTATAGTGAGCCTAAGAAATGCCTAAAATTACACTTACAGACATAACCGTTAAGACGTTACCTTTACCCCACAGAGGCCAGACGACATATTGGGATGAGAACATGTCTGGATTTGGCGTGCGTGTTTCGCAAGGCGGATCAAAGTCTTTTGTCATTGTCCATGGAATTAATCGCCAACGTGAAACCATTGGCCGATATCCAACTGTAAGTCTCAAGCAGGCTAGAGGTCAGGCAAAAAAGTTGTTAGCGGAAATTACATTGGGAGTTGAACACAAGCGAACAATTCCCTTCAAGGAAGCAAGGGATTTGTTTCTTGAGGCATGCGAGGCAAAAAACAAGAAAAATACCGTAGACTATTATCGAAAACGATTGGATACACATTTTCGATTTGGGCGAAAACGATTGGAAGATATTACGCGCCTTGATATTCAAAACCGTATTCGGAAGATTAAAACATCTGCGTCAGAACAAAACCATGCATTTGTGGTCTTGCGTACATTTCTAAATTGGGCTGTTCGGGAACAATATTTGGGCGCAAGCCAAATAGCATCAATGAAGCCGCCCGGTAAACGAAACGTGCGGGAGCATGTTCTTTCCGAGTGTGAATTAATAACCGTCTACAAATCATCCTTGGAATACAATTATCCCTATGGCCAAATTATTTCTCTTTTGGTTCTGACAGGACAAAGACGAAATGAGATCGCTTCATTGCAATGGGATTGGATAGATAAAAAGGCGCGAACTATTACGTTACCATCAACGGTGACGAAGAATAAACATACCCATGTGATGCCTTATAGTGATCTTATTTCATTGATTTTGAACACTGTTCCAAATACGGGCCAGTACTTATTCCCATCTCGATCAGAGAAAGGAACAGTGTTTAATGGATGGGGTAATTCAAAAGCGCGTTTTGACATGCAGTTCAGCGATGTCGAGCCGTATACACTTCATGACTTGCGTCGTACCTTTGCCACAACTCATGCTAAGATTGGCACTCCTATTCACGTGACTGAGAAATTATTAAACCATGTATCAGGTACCATCAGCGGCGTGGCCGCAGTTTATAATCGCCACTCATATATGGACGAAATGCGTGCCGCCATTTCTGAATATGACGATTACCTGGGAAAACTAATCAGCCTATGATGGAATGTACCTTCCTCGAGGCTAAACTCTTAGGGCATCGCGATGCCGTGCAGGGTGACCAGGTCGGCCATAAAATATCATAAAATTTCGTGTTTTTTGTTTCAGAAATTCTTCAAATGCTTATTTTTCTATCTTTCATAGCCTTATGATGGGTAGATATGTCGTTCCTAGTGGTATTTGATCTGTGGACCTTCTCGACACGTTTAGGCCATTCACACCACCACGTTATCGTAGATTTGAATAACTCAATTAGGGGCCTCTAACCGCCATACCCCATTGTCATCCTTGCAGCGCCGTACATTGTATTCTTGTTCTTTCGGGGTTGCTAAGGGCAAAGTGATGTTGTGTCTAAGACTAACACACCGTCCATCATTATCTGTAATTGTAATGATCCCGCTTGCACCGCTTTGTGTATTTTCCCAAGAAGAATGCGACCCAACTTTTGGTTTATCAACATCATATAGATCTTTTGCAGTGGATTTTATTAAGCTAAGATCTTCTGCATTGATACGAGTATCCGCAAGGATTTGACCAAGACCTGCAGATACCTGTGATGGTATTGGGGTTGCAAGTACCGCAATTATTAAAATTTGCGGTATTGATGATCGAACATGTAAAATATTTCTGATATGATTTAGCATTTGAATTTTCAAGCTCCAACCTTGTATTGTTTGTTTTTTAGCAAAAGGTTTTATAGGTATTCAAGAATACCATTGTAAAACCATAGTGTCGAATAAAAGTTCGGTTTTATATCTCTAAATACTGGCAACTTGATAATTAGCTTATAAAGCTCTTGGTATGCAGGAGAAAAACAGTTAAAAACGGGCTATCTATATATAAAGTAGGAATGAAATGTCTAGTAATGCCGCTCATGAAATACCAGACCCTATTTGGTGGGTCGCCCCAGGGGATACAGATTGGTTCGCTTGGGCCGGTATAATAACTATTGCTGCCGCCGTTTATTTGGTCGTTACACTTTATGCAAAATTTGATCATTGGGCCGAACACAAGTCTGAAGGAACTCCTTTAGCAAAAACCATACCGACCCTTCTTACCATTGCGCTATTATACGAAGTATTTCCACTGGATCATTTTAGTACACTGCTTCCACTTACTGCAATTTTAATTGCAGTGATGGCGGACTGGATGGCCGCTCAAGCGAAACATGATTTAGTCACTGTAGATAACACCGATGCTTTGGTGCATGAGTTAGAACCAGTACGTGAAACTGCCCAAGAAGAACAAGGCAAACCACAACCTGCTGCAGATGAAGCTGTAGATGATGAAGTACTTGCAGAAAATGATGAATTAGATACGGGGAAGAATAAAAATGCTTGAACTTTTCCTCACGTCGTTCCCTGCATTAATTCAATACTATCTATTGCGGCGCAGGGGCGAAGCTATGACTGTTGCAAATATGAAAACAGCGGTCTTCCTTTGGTTATGTCTGGCAGCGGCATTGTTTACCACGATTTTCTATTACCACCCTAAATCCTATACTGGCATTGTTCCGTTTCGCACCGTATCAGTAGTTGCACAAGCTGGCGGTCCAGTCATTGATTTACCAATATCGAGCGGTCAGCGCGTCGAGAAAGGTGATCTGCTATTTAGGGTTGAAAACAGCTCTCAGAAAGCTTCTTTGCAAAAGGCAATGACTGCATCTGCAAATCTGGACGCATCTGAAGCTAAAGCGAAGAATTCGCTGCAGATTGCCATGGCAAATGTCGAACAGGCAAACGCGGCACTTGCAAATATGGAACAAAAACTTGCTGATGCCGAAAAGCTGGTAAAGGCGAATGTAG
>CAXMSA010000097.1:0-9104 GCA_964195605.1 uncultured Amylibacter sp. | reverse complement strand
GGCCAAACGCACCACCACCTGCTGTCAGGATCAGGTTTGAGTGACCAAGATTATCAAAGAAACCTGGCATCCGCAGCGCGTTCATACCGCCAGAGATGATCGGCGTGGTGGCCCCCATGCCTTCCCATTCTTGGTGGAAATACGCAAAGATCGCAGCAAGACACCCTCTATGGCAGCTTTTCAGGATTTTTTACTGCACCACGGCTCTAAGCATCTGCCGGTAATCGGAAAGACCTATAGTCACTGACCCGTGTTGCAATACCCCGCGAACTCGGCCAATCTGGTATCGGAATACCCATAACCACTAGCCCTATGCGGACAGGAGCAAAGACCCATGCCTCAACTCTGGAAACTCTCAGCCACACAAATTGCACATGCCGTGCGCACGCAAAAGCTTTCCGCTGTTGAGGTTACAACCGCACATCTGGAACGCTTAGCTTCTGTCAATTCAACCCTGAATGCCATTGTGCAGGAATTTCCGAAAGACGCCCTAAAGGCGGCGCGTGAAATTGACACGCAAATCGCTGAAGGCAAAGATCCCGGCCCGCTTTGCGGTGTCCCTGTCACCATCAAGGTGAATGCGGATCAGGCAGGCCACGCCACCACAAACGGTTTAAAAATACTCAAAGATCTGGTTGCCCAATCCGACAGCCCGGTGGTGTCAAACATCAAAAAAGCAGGCGGCATCATTGTTGGGCGTACCAACACACCGGCCTTTTCACTGCGCTGGTTTACCAATAACGACCTGCATGGCCAAACCCTGAACCCACATGACAAAGCCATAACCCCCGGCGGTTCCTCTGGCGGGGCGGCAGCCGCCGTCGCCAGCGGCATTTGTGCCATCGGGCATGGCACTGACATCGGTGGTTCAATCCGCTACCCTGCCTATGCTTGCGGATTGCACGGTTTGCGCCCTACGCTGGGGCGTATTCCAGCCTATAACGCCTCGGGGGCAGATCGCCATATCGGGGCGCAATTAATGGCCGTATCGGGGCCGATTGCGCGCACAGTTGCCGACATATCTTTAGCCCTTGAAGCCATGGCAAGTGCTGACCCGCTTGACCCGTGGTCGGTGCCTGCCCCTATTGATCAAGGCTCTTTCCCAAAGCGGGCCGCCCTGACCATAGCCCCCGAAGGTATGCCGGTTGTGGCTGAAGTAAAGGCTGCTCTGCTGGACGCGGCCCATAAACTAGAGGCAGACGGTTGGACCGTAGAAGAGGTTCCCTGCCCACCAATGCGCGAAGCGGCTGACTTAAATGCAAAACTTTGGATGGCCGAAATGCGTTACGGCGCAAAAGAAATGATCGCGAAAGAGGCTGAAGCGGATTCCATGTACGTTTTCGACCAGATGACCAAACGCTCACCGGACATTGACATGCACGGGTTACTGAACGCATTGCAATCACGTGCTGGTTTGATACGCGAATGGTCATTATTTTTGCAAAAATATCCCGTCCTGTTATGCCCTGTTTCAGGCCAATTGCCTTTCCCGCAACAATATGATGTCAGTTCAGAGCAGAATTTTGAGGCTGCAATGGCGGCACAGTTACCACAGCTTGCAATCCCTTTACTTGGTTTGCCAGGATTGGCCCTATCCACAGGGTTCGCAGGTAAAACCCCTGTTGGGGTGCAACTGATTGCAGGCCGTTACCGTGAAGATATCTTGCTGGCCGCAGGGGCCTCCATAGAAAGCAAGGGGCATAAGCCCAGCGTTATTGACCCACAGTTTCAGCCGCCTCGGCAATCGCGGTTTCAACAATAGCTAAAGCCCTATCCAGATCATCGCGCGCGATGGTCATGGGCGGTGACAGGGTTAAAACACAGGTTTGGCTAATTTTGAAACTCAGCCCTTTATCAAGACACTTATAATAAATGACCTCTGCCAGATCGGGTGCCGCAGTTTTTTGCGCCTTGTCTAAGACAATTTCAACCCCGAACATCAACCCGCGACCGCGTACATCGCCCACAATCGGGCAGGTTTTGCCAAAGTCTTGAAGCCGTTCCAGTGCGTAGGCCCCAAGTTCGGCAGCGCGCTCCACAAGCCCCTCTTCTTCAATAATCTCCAGCGTAGTCAAAGCGGCCCTTGCTGTGACCGGGTTCTTTTCATGCGTATAATGCCCAATGGCAAAATCACCGCAAACATCCAGTTTTTCGTCTGCAATACAGGCAGCAATCGGCAAGATACCCCCACCAAGGGCTTTGCCCAGAACCGCGATATCTGGAATGAAATCATCGTGTTCAAAAGCAAAAAACTTACCCGTCTTGCCCAAGCCCGTTGGAATTTCATCCATGATCAACAGCGCACCATGTGCATTACAGGCTTCACGCACCACTTTCCAAAAACCGGGTGGCGGCACATAAGGCACCGCGCGCATCGGTTCGGCTATAACGGCAGCCACATCCCCTTCGCGATCTAAAACGTATTTCACCATCTCAGCGCAAGCCAGCCCGCAAACATCTGGGCCTGCATGATTATAAGGGCAGCGATAGCAAGCAAAGGGGGCGACATGTTCAGTCCCCGATAACAAAGGCCCCGCGATATGTGAACGAAATGTGGCTTCACCGCCGACGGATGCGGCACCAAAACCAGCACCGTGGAACGAATCCCAGAACGAGATTGTTTTGAACCGCCCCGTAGCCGCGCGGGCTATTTTCAGCGCCACCTCATTGGCGTCAGAGCCGCCTGTCGTAAACAAAACCTTGTTTAGATTACCAGGTGCAATTGCTGCCAGTTTTTCGGCCAAGGCCACCGCAGGTTCATTGGTAAAGCGGCGCGGTGCAAACGGCAGATCATCCAGTTGTGCCTTGATAGCAGCCACCAACCTGGGATGGCCATAGCCGATGTGGTGCACAGAATTACCGTGAAAATCCATATAACGGCGACCAGCCAGATCCTCGATCCAGATACCTTCCGCCTTGGCTATGGTACTGACACAAGGGCTGGACAGGCTTTGATGCAGGAACGCATTTGCATCGCGTTCCAGCAAATCATTAGATTTTTCATCCAAACTATGTGCGGCCCATTTTTGCCGCGCTTCAGACGTGTTTGATTCGCCTTCAGTATGGTTAAATCGCTTGAATGGTTGTTTCATAATACCTCAAACAAATGCGGCCTAATTCGGCCACGGTAAAGAGTAGGTTTTGACGTTGGTAAAAAACTTCATCGCCTCGGTCACACCTTCTTTAACTGAGTTGCCGCTGTCTTTAATGCCACCAAAAGGCGAGGTTTCGATGCGGTAGCCGGGTTGTTCCCAGATATTGCACGTGCCCACGTCCAGACCGTTGATATAGGCAATCGCACGGTGCAGATCGTTGGTGCAAACACCTGACGACAGGCCAAAATCCGTACTGTTAGAAATCGCCATGACCTCTTCATCATTGTCCGGCACCCGCACTATCGGTACGATGGGTCCGAAGGTTTCCTCCATAACCAGTTCGCTGCCATGCGGCACATGATCCACCACGATCGGCGGCAATAATGCACCTTGACGGCCTGGATGATACAGGATTTT
The DNA here is from genome assembly GCA_964195605.1 of uncultured Amylibacter sp. Lineage (GTDB taxonomy): Bacteria > Pseudomonadota > Alphaproteobacteria > Rhodobacterales > Rhodobacteraceae > Amylibacter. The sequence goes on along the minus strand of CAXMSA010000097.1, from coordinate 5,592 downwards.
TGCACCTTCTTTTTCAGCCTGGAACACACGGTTTTCAAACAGTTCAGCCGCCTGCGCATGTATGACACAGCCCAATTCGGTTTCAGGGTCTTGCGGGTCACCGAATTTGATCGCCTTGGCTTTTTCCAGCACCATTGGCACAAATTTATCCGCCACACTTTCCTGCACCAAAATCCGTTTGATCGCAGTACAGCGTTGCCCCGAATTACCCGTGGCCCCGGCAACAGCAATGGTCGCGGCTTTTTCCAGATCAGCATCCGACAGATCATTACAGACAATCAACGGATCATTGCCGCCCAATTCCAACGCTTGGCGGGTATAAGAGGCTTTTGACGCAATCAGTTTGCCCACAGGCACACCGCCCGTGAACGTGATGATGTCAATGTTTTCATTCACGATCATTTCTTCACCGATGTCTTGCGGCAAGCCGGTGACGATTTGAAGCATTTCAGGTGGCAGCCCCGCTTCATAAAGAATATCCGCCAGCGCAATCGCTGTCAGCGGGGTCAGTTCGGTCGGCTTGACCACCATACAGTTGTTGGTGGCAATGGACGGGGCAATTTTGTGACTGACCATGTTCAACGGGTGGTTAAACGGCGTGATCGCGGAAATCGCCTTTACCGGTTCACGTTTGGTAAAGATCTTACGTTCTTTGCCGTTATGTGTCAGATCACAGGAAAAAATCTCGCCGTCATCGTTCAAAGCCTGTTGTGACGCAAACTGGTAAACGTCTTGCGCACGCTTGGTTTCATAGATCGCATGCTGATGACAGATGCCCAGCTCCAGCGTCAACCATTTGGCCAGATAATCGCGGCGTTCCCCGATCAATTCACCAGCACGTTGCAGGATTTGGCTGCGTTCATAGCGCGACAGCTTTGATTTATAAGCCGCCGCGATTTTAAACGCTTTGCGCGCGTGTTCGGCAGTGCCCGCAGGGACAGTGCCAATCACTTCGTCGGTATAGGGGTATTTCACCTCGACCACATCGTCGGTGAAAACAATCTCACCGCCGATGCGCATACCTTCGTGTCTGATATCTGTCGTGTTAGACATGCTTTTCGTATCCTTCATATTAAAGTGCGGCAGCTTTGGTAGCTACGAAGAACGCATCAAAGTTACGTAAATCAGGGGCCGCATCCAGTTCTAGTACACGGTTGACAATGAACGGTACTGTTTGTTCATGCAACCCGCCGTGTGAACGCAACGGATCTTTCAATGCTGCCAAGTCATGGCGACTTTCAGACGTGCCAATGGTCACGTTTTCACCAGAGGTCAGAACAATGTCGCCGATCCGATCAGCTGGCAGACCAAAGCGGCCACAGGCCTCTTCGCGGCCACAAACAAATTCGATGCCGTCGATTTTTGCAAGACGGTCAATAATGTCTTGGCGATCAGTATCTGCTGGCAAATACATGGTTGCAAAAGAACCAAGTGCGCCGTGGTGAACCACATATGGGTCGGTAATCGGCAGGATCACACGGGCCACAGCCTCACCTAACCATTCGTCCATAACATCCTGAATATAAATCACATTAGGGCTACCGTCTGCATGGTGTTTTGGCTTCATGCCGTGGTCGCCGGTGATAACAATCGCGGCACCCATTTCATCAAGCTGGCCAAGATATTTGTCAAAGTTTTCATAAAAAGAATTAGCCACGGGCGTACCTGGTGCGTGTTTGTGCTGAATAAAATCTGTTGTGGTCAGATACATCACATCGGGTTTCCACTCTGCCAGCAATTTAACGCCTGCGGCAAATACAAATTCTGACAGTTCTGCAGAATAAACCTCTGGTACATCCATGCCTGTCCATTTGCTGCCGTTTTCAATGCCATGTTCTGCAACCGTTGTGGTGTCAGAGCATTCAGCGGAAAAACAAATCGCAGTATCAGTATCAAAGGTCAGTTTGGCCCCAAGTAATGCACGAAGCTTGTCTTTTGCAGTGACAATCGCAACACGCGCACCGGACTCTTGGAATTTGTGGAAAATGGTTGGCGCACGCAAGAAACGCACATCATTCATCATCACTTCGGTTTTGGTTTCAGGATCATACAGATAGTTACCGCAAATTCCGTGAACCGCCGGTGGGCGACCGGTTGCAATCGACAGGTTGTTCGGATTGGTGAACGACGGCACCACGGAATGGGCCAGACGATCGGTTCCGGTTTCCTTGATCCGCTTCAGGTTCGGCATCAAACCAGCCGCAATCGCCTCTTCCAGATAGGCAGGCTCACAACCGTCAAGACAAATCGCAATTGCGCAGGTTTTAGGGGCGGCATAAGTACGGTCATTCACAACCACGGGGGATAATTTAGACATTTTTGATGTTCCTTTGAATTTTAGGCGGCCAGTTTGGCACGTTCAATCAGGGCTATTTCAGGCGGGGCCGCATTGGCGACCCCCATATCGGCTAGTGTCTCTTTTGCGACTTTAACCACGCGGCGCATGATGTGTTCATCCATCTGGCCAATACAACCAACGCGGAAACTGTCTACAATGGTCAGTTTGCCGGGATAGATTATAAAGCCTTTGTCTTTCATCAGGCCGTAAAACCTGCTGAATTCGAATTTTTTGTCTGCTGGGCAAAAGAAGGTTACTATGATCGGTGACAGCCAGCGATCTTGCAACAGGGTTTCAAAACCCAGCTCACGCATGCCTGCAACCATAACATCACGGTTGCGCGTATAGCGCGCACCGCGCCCGGCAACACCGCCCTCAACCTCATGGGCTTTCAGTGCCACAAGGAAAGCAGCCACAACATGGGTCGGCGGGGTGAAGCGCCACTGGCCAGTTTTGTTCATCGTTGCCCATTGTTCGTACATATCCAGGCTTAGTGAATGGCAGTTGCCCTTGGCTGCTTCCAATGCGTCTTTGCGTGCGATTACAAATCCGAAACCCGGAACGCCTTCGATGCATTTATTGGCAGAAGATACCATGGCTTCATACTGAAGCGTATCAAAGTTCAGTTCAACCGCGCCAAAAGCACTCATGCTGTCGATCAAAAGCTTGCGCCCTGCCGCATGTGTTGCATCAGCAATTTCCTGCAACGGGTTCAGAATACCGGAACTGGTTTCGCAATGAATGGCCAACACATGAGTGATAGATGGATCAGCTGCAAGTGCCGCTGCAACCTCATCGCCACGCGGTGGCATATAATCACCCTTGTCGATCAAGGTCAGCTCGCGCCCGATACAGGTCACAGTTTCCGCACCGCGCTTACCATATGCTCCGTTCGCCAAAACCAGCACATGGCCGCCTGCCGGCACGAAAGTGCCCAGCATAGCTTCAACTGCAAAAGTACCGCTGCCCTGAATGGGGACACAATCCAGCACAGCTTTACTGTCACCGGTTAATGCTAACAGCCGATTACGCAAATCAACGGTCATTGCCCGGAAATCATCATCCCAACTACCCCAATCGCGCAGCATTGCCTGCTTTACTTCATATGAAGTGGTCAATGGTCCGGGCGTTAACAGGAAGGGTTCGCCCAAACGTGGGTCCGATATTTTTACACTGTCAGTCATAGGCTTGCATCACTTTCCTAGAAGGCATTTGTAAGCTTAGCTTTTAAGCAAAATATACTATTTGTAAAATCGTTAAATTATATTATTGTATCGATTAAACTTATAGGTAAATATAATGCGACACGTCCAAATCCGCGCCTTTCATTATGTCGCCACTTATGGCGGGTTTTCCCGCGCGGCAGAGGCCCTGTTTCTGACCCAACCAGCCATTTCAGATCAGGTCCGAAAGCTGGAAGAAGAATATGATATTCTGTTGTTCAGTCGCCAAAAGAAACAAATCGCTTTGACATCGCAAGGTGAAAAACTTTACGAGATCACCAAACGATTGTTTGAGATTGAAAATCAGGCCTTGGACTTTCTGTCTGAAAACAAAGCCTTCACCACGGGTACTTTGCGCATTATCGCAGACTCGGCCCATCACATTCTTGGCCCGTTGCGAAAATTTCGTGAAAAATTCCCACAGATCAAAATTGAGATCAAAACCGGCAACTCACAAGATGTGATCGCCGATCTTCTGTCTTATGATGCCGACATTGGCGTTCTGGGCACCACGCCAAAGAACTCCAACATTCAGGTGGTGAAACTTGGTAAAAGCCCGATCATTGCCTTCACCGCCAAATCAAACCCGTTATCCAGACATAAAGCCCTGACCATGCAACAACTGGCCAAGCTGCCACTGGTGATGCGTGAAACAGGTTCAAAAACCCGTCAAAAGCTGGAAACTGCGGCAAAAGCAGAAAACGTCAAGCTTATCCCCTCAATCGAGGTTGAAGGCCGTGAAGCGGTGCAGGAAATTGTTAGCTCCGGCACCGGGATAGGCTTCGTGTCGCAGAAAGAATTTTCAGGTAACGATCATGTGGTTGCTATTCAAATCAATGGTCCCCCGATAGAAATGGAAGAAGTTGTGATCAATCTGAAAGAACGTAGCGGCGGCAAACTTATCCGTACATTCATGGCGATGATTAAGGCATAGCACCAAGCATGGCACCAGATATGGCCAACACATAAACACCGACTGATATTGTCGCCGTGCCGATAAAATAATGCAGCCCGTTATTCAAACGGGTCAGTGCACGTGCAGGAATTAATATAAACGACATCAATAATGTAACACAGGCCATTCCCAGAACAGACCCCACACCGAACACTGCAATATAAAACAACCCCAACGGGGGTGAATTCAGCGTCGCTGCCGTAGTCAGAATAATTGCCGCCGAGCCCGCAAGCCCATGCATAATGCCAACCAGAAGCGTTCGCAAAGCAGACCGGTCAGGGTGTGCATGTCTGTGCTTTGCAGGTGTGTGCGGCGTGGTGTCATTTTGGTGACTGTGAATATGAATATGCTCAACACCACCCTGGTGATTGTGGCGGTGAAAGTGCACGCGGTCACTGCGCAGGCGGTAAATCACATGACCCCCAAGCCCAACCAGCATCACGCCCACAAGCATTTCTAGACCAACCGCAAACTGTGCGGAAAGCGTGGTTTTCAGCAATAACGCCACCCCGCCGACAACCATCAATACCAGCGTGTGGCCCAACCCCCAGATCACCCCGTGGCGTATAATGTCACGGCGTGAGGATTTATCGCTGATCAGCGTTGAAACAGCAGCCATATGGTCAGGCTCGAATGCATGCCCCAACCCTACAATAAACCCTAATATCCAAATGGAAATCACAACAATTACCTTTAGCAGAAACCGCACATATATATGCGTATAAATTCGCAGTAATCTTTCAAAAGACCTCGGTCAATCATGAAGTTTTCAAATTGACGCTATGTGCAATCAACTTGCCGCAAACCGCCGTTATTCACCTGAAAAATATTATTGTCTGATTTCTTGACACAATGCGTCCGGTAAATAATTGGCAAAAGCGGTGGGTTTTGGTGTTGCTGAAATAGGCAAGCCATTTCCGGCTGCCATTCACACCAATTCCCCCGCCAACCGATCTAACATGTTCAAGCATTCATCAAGTTGCGATATTTCCAGAAACTCATCAGGCCGATGTGCCTGCTCAATCGAGCCTGGCCCGCAAAGTGCAGCACTGATGCCCGCACCATGAAACAATCCT
>CAXMSA010000096.1:0-9306 GCA_964195605.1 uncultured Amylibacter sp. | reverse complement strand
CCTGCCCTGCACATTTGCCAGCAGCGTCACCGCATTTTCAAAAGGGTCCGCCAAACTTTGCGCCAATGCCGTTAAAGCCGCGGCTTCGATTGTTAAAACCTCGGCCCCAATTTTTGCCAGACTGTCGGTCATAAACCCCTACCCTTCTGCATTCGATTGTTCACGCAATGGTAATAGACAACCGCACATCTTTGTCCACATCTATCAGGGTTTTTTACCGTGATGGTGTTCATACAAAAAGATATCATCCCAGCGTTTATGTAACCAATACCATTGTGCAGGCTTATCCATGATGCGCGCGCTGATACGATCATTGATCTCGCGCGTCATCGTCATAGCATCTGTGTGTTCAATCGGCTCTTCGAATACCACATGGATATTCAGATTGTTTTCATCCCGCGTACCAAACGCCGGCACCAGTGGTAGATCATAACGCAAAGCCAGCTCTGCCGCCGCAATCGACGTTAAAGCATCAACCCCCAGAAAGGGGATTAAATGCCCGCTTTGAAATTTCTGATCCACAAGCAGCGCAAAAAACCCGCCCTTGCGCAGGTGTCTGACCATTTTGATATTCCCGCTAGAGCTTTTGGCGACAATCGGCAAACCGCCCTGCTCGATCCCTTTCAAAAAATCCTGCTCATACCAGGGGTTGCTGTTCTCGCGATACACAGCACCCGTTTCCATATCTTGGGACTTCATAAAATGACGTATAGCTTCCCACTGGCCAAAATGCGCAGAAACAATAATTGCCCCTTTGCCTTCCGCCTTGGCTTGCCGCAACACATCCAAACCCGGCCCTTGTGCGTCAAACAGATCAAGGCGATTCTTATAGCTGGCATTAAACAGAATTTCCGACAATGTTCGGCCGGAATTCTGGCTGATATTTTTGCATAACTTAAGTGCATCAGCCTCTGATATATTAGGGTAAACCCGCTTCAATCCGTTGATGATGCGATTACGCGCACCTGAAATACGTGGCACTAAAAAACCGCCAAGTGCTGCAAAAAATGCCCCGCGCATTTTAAACGACATCATACGTCCAAGCATCAAACCAATATATATTGGAATGTATTGCAAAACCCTTGCCAATGTTTTGTTGCTACCCTGTTGCATAACCCACATCTAAATTGCTTGCACCATAAGGACAATAGCAATAGATAACACTCTGTAAATATACAGTTAACGTATTGATTATTATTATTATTTTCTACTCAATTTGCACCAGCATCTGCTTGATGGCCTGTTCCAGCTTAACCCGATCAACCGTAGAAAAATCTTTGGCAACACGCAATTCCAACCGCCCTGCGGTTGCGGTGCATTTCACAGTACCTTCTGGGCGGGCAATATTGAAAACCGTTTTAGCCTTTCGTGGCAGGGTTTGCCCGGCCTTCCCCGCGGGGAAGGGTTTTTTATCAGTCTCCAATCCTGCCGCACGCCGTAAAATAGCCTGCTCTTCTTCCACCAAACGATCAGGTCCCGCCGCCAACAGGTCATTTTCAACCTGTGCGGCAACCGCGTTATCCGCGTCAATCCGTTTGCGCAAAGCCAGACCTAAAGCCCGTGATATTTCTGCGGGGTACTTCAAGCTCCCCCCTATCCTTTCCATCAGCCCGATAAAGTTGCGGATATAACTGCGCTTCTGATAGCCTGCCGATTTGAACAATAACGCCACGGCCTTATCAGCGTCATCACAATCCGTTCCAGCATCTTGCGCATACTTAATCGCCAAGCCCGCCATTTCCGCAAAAGATATATCTTTGCGCACCATATTTTCATCAACCATTTGCCTATACAACAGCTCTAACGCTTCATCGGTATAAATAACCGCCGCAGGGATGCTGGAATACCTCTCAGGATGCACAGAGGCGTTATTTAAGCCCCTATAGGCCGCAAGACGTCTAAAGCCCTGCACCAGTTCATATAGCCCATCAGTGCGCTTCTGGACGCGAATAGGGTTCGACAGACCGATGTCCTGAATAGATACGGCCAGTTCATCCAAAGTGTCATCAGCACCTTCCATGCGGTCACGTGCCAGTTTTTCAGATACAATCTGATCCAACGGGATCAAATCAATCACCAAACCATCGGCTTTGCGTTGCACATACTCATGCGCCAGTTGATCGTTCTCCTCACGGATTTGCTGTTCAACCGCTTGGCGATCTTTCAGACTATCCGCATTTTCCGTAATGGCTGAAGCCATCGGCCCACGGCGTTTTTCGCCAAACCCGGATGTTGTCTCTAAGGGTGCCTGATCATCTTCAGGCATATCAATGTCAAATACACGGCGCTTCTTGCTCATGACTTATCCTCCAACTCATCCCACGATGCGATGATCGAGGCTTTGAACTCTTCATAACCACGGTCAAACGTGGCCCGCGCCCGACGCCATGTTTCGCGCGTCATATCGCGGTAATCTATTTCGTAAACCGAGCTTAGAAACCTGCTTGATTGTTCAACGGCCCGGGTCATCTCTATCGGGTGTACAGCCAAACGGTCACCAAATACTTTCTGGAACGCACTGTACATTGCTTGATGCAACTCATTACCCGACTCAAAGCGGGTCAGCAGAAAGCGTACATCACAAAATGCTTTGGGCAAATTCATGTTCCCCGCGGGGAAGGTTCCGTCAAAACCGACCGCCAAATCTTCCAGTGCTTCGGACAATTGCCCGATAAAACTGGTTGTACTGTCGTATTCCCAATAGGCAGGGCCCGAAGGTATATACAGCATGTCGGCCGCAAAAACCGCATTCATAGATTGATACCCTATTGCAGGTGGACAATCAAAAATGATCAGATCATAGGCATCATCGGGTATCGCATCCAGATAACGACTGACAGCAGCAAAGAACGACCATTCAGGGTTCAGGTGGCGATATTGCGCGCTGGCAAATTCAACAAAGGCTGCATTGGCACATGACGGGACAATATCAATCGTTGGCCATGCAGTGGGTTTGATAAAATCATTCACCCGCAATTCACCCAAACCCAGATCACGGATAGAAGCGGGCAATTTGCGTTGGGGCAGGGCGGTCCCGCTGGCCGCGGCCACTGAACTGGTATTCATCCGGTCGGTTTCACGGATCAGATCGCGCGCCATAATACCCCAAACAGTGTGATCTTCGGCAACGTCATACAAGCCCATACTGTGCGATAAAGTTGCTTGTGGATCGAAATCCACTACCAGAATTCGGTAGCCGTCCAAAGCGGCGGCATGTGCGAAATGTAGCGCTACAGTGGATTTGCCCGCACCCCCCTTAAAGTTGGCAATAGCCGCGCGAAACGCGCTCTTGCCCACAGGGCGATGTGGCATCAAGGATTTGCGGTTTATTTTCATCCGGCGGCGCAGCTCGTTCACCTCTTCCAAACTATACCAACGCTGACGACCATCCTCTTCAACCTCACCTGCGGGAAGCGAAGGGTCTGCGGCCAGGCGACCGCGAAAGGTGGACTGGTTTATTTTCAGGATCAGCTCGGACACTTCCCAGCTGGAAAATCGGCGCAGGGTCTTTTCCATCTCGGGACTAAAGGTTTGCTGCCTGATCCAACTTTGCATTTTCAGGGATGTTTCGTGTAGTGCGTGAAGATCTTTGTGATCGAACATTATCTGCCTCAGGACGTTAATTCTTTTCTTTTTCGTAATTACGTCTTATTTGCAAAAAAAGCAAAAGGTAATATTATATTTATTATACCTTCCCCACGGGGAATGTCACTTTGATTTATAGGGGTTTCCAGCGCCAAGCGATTCGCAGATTAAATAATGCCACCATAGGCGAATTAGGGAAGAGCGTCGCATATTTAGGGGGACACCTGCTAGGCTTCAACTACAAATAGGGTGACATCCTTGCCAAATAAGGTGACATACATGATGTCCCCCTTTACCTGATTTACCTATATTAGTATTATTTATAGGATTAGGAACAAAGCTTGCCAGCAGAGAGTTCTTGACAGAATCGGATAACTGGACGCAAATACATAAATATTGGGAAACAGCGTTGAGTTTGCGGTGTTTTGGGATATATAGGCAGAAAAACCTGACCAAGAATGAGTCGGGGCACAGGCAGCGATCTTTATATAGGATCAGGTTACAGGAAGGAACGGCCCAATGTTGGCCAGCAGACCCGTCGGGCGTGATGCGGCGACAAAAAAATACGATATCCTTTCAGCAATGATGACCTATGCGCTGGCGCGGGATAAATTAACGCAAAGGCTTATTTTACGCCTGATGTCGCTGATTACCACAAGATATAACTGGCAGCGGGATGAGCTAAGCATGGGGCAGCGCGAAATCGCAAAACTGTGGTCTGTGGATCAACGCACGGTTAAACGCGAAATGGCTAAGTTGAAATCCAGAGGCTGGTTGACGGTTAAAAGGGCAGGGGCACGGGGGCGTGTGACACTATACGGCTTTAATCTAGATTTGGTTTTGAAAGAGACCGAATGTGAATGGTCAAAAATAGGGCCAGATTTTGTAGAGCGTTTAACGGCTATGACCAGTTCTACAGCGCAAAACATGCATGAAAGTAATGTTGTACCTTTCATTGCAAACGCTGCTCCGCCTGCAAAAGACGGCACAGTCTGGTCATCTTGCGCGACGATATTATTTGCCCAAGACCCTACAGTTTTTGCTGCGTGGTTTCAACAGCTGCATGAAACAAGCCAAGAAGATGCCTGTTTGTTTTTAACCGCTCCGACAAAATTTCATGCAACATATGTGGAAACGCATTTGGCAGATATGATTTTACAGGCAGCCTGGCAAACTGATGCGGGTATTCGGTCTGTGCGGATCAGTGTTTGAGTTATAAGTCAGGTTAATGCTGGTTGTAATCGTGGATTTCAGCTAATCTGGTACAAAAGTGGGACTATCGAGCATACAATGACGATTAAAACATTCCATCAACGCCTGTGTGGCCAGATGTTTCCAAGGGCGTGGCAAAAGTTGGCGGGGTTTGATGTCGCTCCGGGCACGCCGTTTATTCTCGATATTGTCCCCATAGGGGATTTTTTACATGTTTATATCTCAAGCCGTCTACTGATTGATGGTTTTCAGGAAAGACTAATTTTTAAAGAGGACGGTAATTTACTACCGGTTAATACTGTGCGTTCTGTGCCACGCGGGCTGGATGTTGTTTTGACGCGAAAAAACGCGCAAACAGCGCAAAACATAGTTGTAGAGCTAGATGGGGAAGCTATTGAGCTGGATATAAACCCAAATCTATCCGGGGAATTTGACGGCCTGAATACAATCTTTCTTTCAGAAGTGGCCCCTGACCCTACAACATTTAAAGATTGGTTGGCCTATCATTGTGACCAACACGGCTTAGAAGCAGTTGTGATGCTGCACCGCTGCGAAAAGAGTTGGGCTGAAAAATCTGCGGGTAATCGATTATTAAAGGTAGCAAAGGCGACCAAGGGGCTGAAGTGTTTTGCGCTTTTGGATTGTAATTTACCATTAGGGCATCCTGAGCATCCCAGTGTTTTAGACCGCCATACCACCCCGGATGGACCTGGCAAGTCTATGTTAGACCCCGCAACCCCCGCGCCATATGCATCGGCATTGTTTGAGATTAGCATTATGGAAGCTGTGCGCAGACGTAGTTTTAACACTGCACGGGCGGTTGTTCATATGGGGTTATGTGATCTGTTGTTACACGGGGCAGGGGGGCGTTTGGTTTTTGATGCGGCCGCTGCCAGTGAAACCTATCTGAAGTTCTTTGGCAAACTTGCTTATCCTTTTTCTTATCGTAAACCAAAGCAACCCCGTTTTGCTGACCATAGCTGCACAAGCTTTGATGGTCGGCGGGCTTCGTATATCTGGGCAATCAGCCGCGCCTTTATGGCGCGCGATCCGGCCCTACGTTCATTTCGGGCGTCAGCAGTTGAGCCAGATACTGTAAGTCAAAGCTTTGGTTATTGGCGGTGTTTGGGTGTGCATTATGCTGATTTGAAAATCGGGCAAATAGTTCCCAAAGCGTCATTAGTGCTGAATGAAGGCTTATGTGATATTATGTCTGCCCAGTTCAATCACGCCACCAAGCGACCGCCTGAAGTGTCTAAAAACCATAAATCGGGCACGGACAACAAGCGTATTTTGCTTGTCACCACAATGAAAAATGAAGGGCCGTTCATTTTGGAATGGCTGGCCTATCACATGTCGATCGGGGTGACGGATTTTGTGGTTTACACAAATGATTGCACCGATGGCACAGATACGATGTTTGATCTGTTGGAACGTAAAGGTATCGTGCAGCATTGCGAGAACCCGTATCGTGAAACTGGGCAAAAGCCACAACATGCGGCCTATCTGGCAGCGCAATCAACGCAAAAAGCACAGGAAGCGGATTGGGTTATGTGCATGGATGTGGATGAATATATCAATATCCATGTGGGTGATGGTACTTTGCATGATCTATTTGCAGCTGTGCCCGAGGCCAATATCTGGTCGATGACATGGCGGTTGTTTGGCAATGCTGAGGTGGATTTGTTTGAGGATAAGTTTATCAGTGAACAATTCTTTCGCTGTGCACCACAACTGTGCCGCAAGCCGCATCAGGCATGGGGCTTTAAGACCCTGTTCCGCAATAATGGGTTTTACAAAAAATTCGGCGTGCATCGGCCTGTTGGCTTGCAGCCAGAGTTTAAGGATCATATTCACTGGGTGAACGGGTCGGGCGTTAAGATGCCCGAGAATATTTTGCGCACGGGGTGGCGCAATACAGTGAATTCTTATGGTTATGAAATGGTGACGTTGAACCATTACGCGTTGCGGTCATGTGAGTCGTTTTTGGTCAAACGTGATCGCGGGCGAGTGAACCATGTGGATCGTGATCAAGGTATGACGTATTGGTTTCGGATGAATAATAATGCAGAAATGGACCGTTCCATTCTGAATAAAATAAACCGGGCCAAAGCGAAGTTTGATGAATTGATGACTGACCCTGAAATAGAGGCGCAACATAAGGCTTGCGTGAAAGCGCATGTCAAACGGATTGACGAATTGAAAGAACGGCCAGATTATCTAGAGATGTACGAGGCATTAAAATCAGAACGGCTGGTTAAGCTTTCACGCCTGCATGCCCATTTCGGCAAGGATATATTTATGTCAGGGCCAGATGTTATTCCACTGGATTTTCCACTTTTGGATAAGGTGGAATTATCATGAAGTATCTGATGATCACATCAATGCGTAATGAGACACCTTATATTCTGGAGTGGCTAGCTTATCACCAAAGTATTGGGGTTGATGGTTTTTTGATTTATTCCAATGATTGTGAGGATGGCACCGATGCCATGCTGGATCGATTGGACAAGCTTGGGGTGATTACCCATGTGCGTAATGATAAAATCACCACTGCAGGTGTGCAGTGGACGGCTTTGAAGTGCGCGGATAAGCACCCAATGAAAGCAAAAGCAGAATGGCTGTTGTTTGCGGATGTGGATGAGTTTGTGAATGTCAAAGTGGGGGTGGGGCATCTGGATGATTTACTTGCCGCCTGTCCTGATGCAACTGCTTTTGCGCTGACATGGCGGATGTTCGGCAATGGCGGGCGGGTTGAAATTGAAGATGCGCCGGTTATTGAACAATTCGAGAAATGTGCTCGGTTCCCGTGTTATGCCCCGATTACATCGTCCATGTTCAAGACCTTGTTCAAAAATGACGGATCTTACGAAAAGCTTGGGGTGCACCGGCCAAAGAAGCGGATTGAGCAGGATGCGTCTAAAATCCGATGGGTCAACGGCTCTGGTCAGCCACTTGGGGCAGAATATCTGGACAAAGCAACAGTAACTTATGGGGCGAACGGTGGTATTGATCTGGCCTGTATCAATCATTATTCAGTGAAATCGGCTAAGGCGTATCTGGCAAAAACCAAGCGCGGATTACCAAACCGGTCTGACAAGCAGTTGGATTTGGGCTATTGGGTGGATCGCAATTTCAATCAGGTTGAAGATATAACTATTCAACGTAGTATTGCAGTAACAAAAGAAAAAATGGAAGTCTGGCTGGCGGATAAGAAACTGGGCGTATTGCATCTGGCAGGGGTGGCATGGCATCAAAACTGTGCACAGGCGGTTTTAGATGAAATGGAAGGTGTGCGATTGTTTACCCGGATCGTAAGCCTGTCTCGGGCGGATTTGGCGCCGCGCTTTGCAGGATCATTGGCTCAATTGATGATTTCTGCACGGCAGAAAGAAAAGGGTACATGATGCGGATCTTTTTAACCGGCGGTGCGGGATATATAGGCAGTCATACGCTATTGGAAGTATTGTCAGAAGCACATGAGGTTTGTGTTTACGATAATTATTCGAACAGCGCACCAGAGGCATTGAAACGTGTAGAACGGTTGAGCAATCGAACGTTTCAAGCGGTAACCGGGGATATTCTGGACCAAACATCGCTTACGCAGGCCTTGGCTGAATTTCAACCTAATGTGGTTGTGCATTTTGCGGGGAAAAAAGCGGTTGGCGAGTCTGTTGCAAAACCGTTGATGTATTATGAGCATAATGTTGTCGGTACTTTGACCTTGTTGCGCGGAATGGATGCGGCAGGGTGTAAACGCATTGTGTTTTCATCATCCGCTACGGTTTATGGTGAACCACAATATTTACCGCTGGATGAAAAACATCCGTTGTCGGCTATCAACCCTTATGGGCAGACCAAGTTGATGGTGGAACATATTTTGCGTGACTGGTGCGTGGCGCGCCCTGCTGCCAGCGCTGTACTATTGCGGTATTTCAATCCGGTAGGGGCGCATGACAGCGGCCAAATCGGCGAAGACCCGAATGATATTCCTAACAACCTGATGCCCTTTGTTAGCCAGGTGGCCGTTGGGCGGCGTGAAAAGCTGCAGGTTTTTGGCGACGATTATGACACGGCTGATGGCACTGGTGTGCGCGATTATATCCATGTGGTTGATCTGGCAAAGGCCCACGCGGCAGCTATAAGCTACGCTGAGGCGCATATAGGCTGTGAGGCTATCAATGTGGGAACGGGGCAGGGCGCCTCGGTTCTGGACGTTGTGGCGGCTTTTGAGGCGGGTTCAGGGCGACCTGTACCCTATGAGGTGGTTAAGCGCCGTCTGGGCGATGTGGCGGCTTGTTATGCGGATGCCAGTAAAGCACAAAGCCTGCTGGGATGGAGGGCAACGTATGATCTGGCGGATATGTGCAAAAGTGCCTGGAAATGGCAAAGCCAAAATCCAGACGGTTATGGTGAGTAAGTACCGCAGGTATGAGGGGCTTTATGGTTGGGGCTGGGAAAAGTCCCGCGGTTGAATTATTTCAACCTCTTCCATGCGTTCAATATAAT
>CAXMSA010000095.1:0-9540 GCA_964195605.1 uncultured Amylibacter sp. | reverse complement strand
TGAAAACTGCGCAGGTTGCGCTTGCAGGAAAAGAGAAAGAATTATCGACCGCAAAAACCGATGTGACCACCGCCCTAGGGGCGATGGAACGTATGGTGGTATCTTTAGAACAAAAGGGCGCGGCTTAGCGCCCGTTTATTTTAACCAGCGTTAGACGCGCGGATCTTGTCGGCGGCATCTTTGTTGAATGTAATGCCGTTTTCTTCCAGCATCGTATCCAATTCACCTGACAGGGTCATTTCGGTGATGATGTCACAGCCACCGACAAATTCACCTTTGACGTATAGCTGCGGGATGGTTGGCCAGTCGGAAAAGTCTTTGATACTTTGGCGAACGGCTTCGTCGGCCAGAACGTTTACGTCGGCAAATTCAACGCCCATATAGTTCAGAACGCCGGCCACACGGGATGAAAACCCGCATTGCGGCATTTCGGATGTGCCCTTCATAAACAGGACAACATCGTTGTCTGTCACGGTTTCTTTGATTTGTGCGTTTGCATCAGTCATATGTTTGATCCTTAAAATCGCATGTCTTTGTGTTAGGATTTAACAAGCCCAGATGATTTGGCAAGGGTTAATATGGCCCCGCATATATTCCAAATGGTTTAAATATCCATTTATTCTTTCGCTTTTGTCGTTAAAGCCAAGGCGTGTAATTCCCCTTTCGGCCCGTCCATTTTGCCCTTCAAGGCTGCATAAACCATACGTTGTTGGGCCACACGGTTTTTGCCTTTGAACTCTTCGGCCACGATTTGTGCAGCCATATGTACGCCATCCGCACCGTCTACCATGATGTCAGCAGTGGGGAAGGCTTCGCGTAATAGGTCTTCAAGTGCTGATGCGTCCATGGGGATAAATCCTTGTTATTATAATTTAAGATAGGCACTTTTACCTTTTGGCAAGGTTAGCTTGCAATATTTGGAATGCCCGTGTCAAAGGCAGTCTTAACATCAGCCAAAGCAACTTTGCTGTTGCCCAAGGCTATATCCGTACCACCAAAGCTGCCGATTTCAGCGGCTTCAACACCAGCGTTTTTTGCCGCCGTAAGCAATGCAGCCGCATCCGATGTAGTCAACAGATAACGCGCTTGATCTTCACCGAAGAACCAGCCTGTGTCACCGTCTTGCACGGTCACACCAACGCCTGCGGCCATTGCCATGTCAGTGACGCCCAACGCGAGGCCGCCATCCGATAGGTCATGTGCGGCTGTGATTAGTCCGTCTGCATGTGCTGCACGCACAAATTCACCAGCGGCGCGTTCTGCTGCCAAATTCACATGCGGTGCATCACCATCTTCACGGTAGAACAGTTCTTTTAACAAGGCAGATTGGCCCAAATGGCCGCTTGTTTTGCCAATCAACACCAGTGTATCGCCGTCATTCGGGCGGATGCGGATTATTTGATCCAGTGAGGTCAACAAGCCAACCGCACCAATGGTTGGTGTCGGTAAAATGCCGATCCCATCGGTTTCATTGTAAAGTGATACATTGCCAGACACGATTGGCATATCAAGTGCGGACACAGCTTCACTGATACCTTTGATGCAACCAACAAACTGGCCCATGATCACAGGTTTTTCTGGGTTTCCAAAATTCATATTATCAGTTGTTGCCAATGGCTTGGCACCTGTTGCGCAAAGATTACGGTAAGCCTCGGCCACCGCCTGTTTACCGCCTTCAAATGGGTTGGCTTTGCAATATCGTGGGGTCACGTCGGATGTAAACGCCACGGCTTTTTCGGAGCCGTGAATACGCACAACGCCCGCATCGGAACCGGGGCGGATAACCGTGTCAGCCATAACCATTTGGTCGTATTGTTCATAGACCCAACGGCGTGAGGAATAGTTGGCAGAGCCTGCAAGTTTCAACAATGCGTCTGCGGCATCAACTGTAGGCGCATCGGTTAAGGCCGCCTGAACAGGCGTTTCCACCCATGGGCGGTCATATTCTGGGGCGTTACCAGAGAGGGCTTTTAAGGGTAAGTCGGCTTTAACCTCACCATTATGTAGTACTAAAAAGCGGTCTTCTGCGATAGTTTCACCGACAATGGCAAAATCCAGGTCCCATTTTTCAAATACAGCTTTGGCCTCGGCTTCCAGTTCAGGTCTAAGCACCATCAACATACGTTCTTGCGACTCTGAGAGCATCATTTCATAGGCTGTCATGTCGGCGGCACGAATGGGCACATCTTCAAGGTTCAGCTTCACGCCCAAGTTGCCTTTGTCGCCCATCTCTACGGCGGAACAGGTCAGCCCTGCGGCCCCCATATCCTGAATAGAGATCACCGCACCGGTTTGCATCAGCTCTAGCGTGGCTTCCATCAGGCGTTTTTCGGTGAACGGGTCACCCACTTGCACAGTGGGGCGTTTATCCTCGATCGTGTCATCAAATTCAGCCGAAGCCATTGTAGCCCCGCCTACACCGTCACGGCCAGTTTTGGCACCTAAGTAGACCACAGGCATACCAATGCCACTTGCAGCGGAATAGAAAATACCGTCAGTTTTTGCCAAGCCTGCGGCAAAGGCATTGACCAGACAGTTGCCATTGTAAGCCTCATGAAAGCGGACTTCGCCACCCACGGTTGGCACGCCAAAGCAGTTACCGTAACCGCCGATGCCTTCAACCACGCCGTTGATCAGGGATTTGGTTTTCGGGTGGGTGACTTCGCCAAAAGAAAGTGAATTCATCGCCGCGATGGGGCGCGCACCCATAGTGAACACATCACGCAAAATGCCGCCCATGCCGGTGGCAGCCCCTTGGTAAGGTTCGATATAAGACGGGTGGTTATGGCTTTCCATTTTGAACACCAGTGCATCACCGTCGCCAATATCGATGATGCCAGCATTTTCACCTGGGCCGCAGATCACTTGCGAGCCTTCCGTGGGCAGGGTGCGCAGCCATTTTTTTGAGGATTTGTAGGAACAATGCTCATTCCACATCGCACTGAAAATACCCAGTTCCGTATAGGTTGGGGTGCGGTTCAGCAGGCGGATCACTTCGGCATATTCATTTGGTGCCAACCCGTGGTCTGCGATTAAGCTTTCGGTAATTTCCGGCTCGATGGTCATGTGGTGTTCCCAACTGTAGGATTCTATGCCCGCCTTTTATGCTTTCTTTGGCTTGGGGAAAACCCACAAACGGGCTGTAAAGGAGCCCTGATGTGAAGTTTTTGCATCGATGTATCTAAATCACGTCTGACGGTTCGTCTTATATGTACCAGTGTGTACCAGCCGTTTTATGCGATAAAGCAGATATACTTGCCCGCCTTGGGGATACAGAGCAGGCAGGGATAGCATACGATCGGGCGATTAAGGTGTTGCAAGTGGGTATTGAACAGCAATTTTTGATGACACAAAAAAAGAGGCCGAGCAAAGCTCGGCCTTGAAGTCCAACAGGGAGGTGAAGTAATGCAAAAATGCAACAGTGTTGCTTATCTGCTTAGCTTCATTTGTTCATGTATATGTGAAAAGCGTTTACGACAAGTGTAGATACCGTGCATTTATTGCATACCCGCTAGTCACTTCATACACGGGTCTTACCCTATGGCCAAGAGTTATACTAACCATTAGAAATCATGGATTATTATCGTAGCTTTTCCGGTAGCTGCGTATCTCATCTACAATGAAGTCACGAAAAGCCTGCACCCGCTTAGAGTGCCGCAATTCCTCTGGATAAGCCAAAAACACGGGAATTTCCTGACTTTCCTCATCCGAAAGCACACGTATCAACTCTGGAAACTTGCGACTGACATAGTCTGGCATGGCCCCAATACCCACGTGATTAATCGTTGCCTGCAATACACCGAAGTAGTTATTTATAGTCATATGTGATTTGTGATCAGCGCTTAACAGGGGTTTTAACCACTTTACGCTTTCATTAACCTGTCTTGCGGTCAAATTATGGCTTAACATCCTATGGCCACTGAGTTCTTGGAATGTTTGTGGTGTGCCAAATTTATCCAGATATTGCTTGGTGGCGTAAAACCGCATGTTCACAGTCATCAGGCGGCGGCGTACCAGATCAGCCTGGCTTGGTTCTTTCATGCGAATAGCAACATCGGCTTCGCGCATAGGCAAATCCATCACACGTTCTTCCAATAGTAAATCTATTTTCAAGTCGGGGTGCTTATCGTAAAGTTTGCCAATACGCGGGGCCAACCATAGGGTGCCAAAGCCGGTGGTTGTTGTCACGCGCAACTCACCAAAAACCTCATCCTCAGAATCGCGAATGCGTGCCTCGGTGCTTTCTAATTTTTTAGACATATCGCAGGTCGCTTCAAACAACAGCTCACCTTGTTCTGTCAGGATCAGGCCACGGGCATGACGGTGAAATAATGTAACATCCAGTTTTTCTTCCAAGGCCCGGATTTGACGGCTGACGGCGGATTGCGACAGGTGTAGGGTTTCGCCCGCATGCGTTAGGCTGCCTGCACCAGCAACCGCATGAAAAATGCGTAATTTATCCCAATCCATAATGTCCCCAGCTATGCGTTATTTGCAATCATAGCGGATATAGCTATGAATTCTAGGAAAAACAGGGGTGATTTAAGCTTTTTGCAGGAAGTAGATCTGAATTGTGCCTTCAACGGATTGTTGTAATAATTTATGGCCTTGTTCAGCGCAAAAATGCGGCACATCCACAATCGCCGCAGGGTCATCTGCTAGCATTTTCAAAATTTGACCTTTATTCAATATTTTCAGCCGCTTACGTGCTTTTAACACGGGTAGGGGGCACAATAACCCGGTGGCATCAAGTTCAGCATCACAGTTCATTTTTAAATCCATAAGTGCTGTGTTTCAAAAAGTCCACGCATATGTGATCTGCCTGTGACGTAATGTTGCGTGACGCAGACACATTGCCCCGTTACAAGGGGCGCATGTTTGGAATTGATCTGTTTGATGCGGCCCTGATGCCGTCCTTGTTTGTGGCCCTGCTTGCGGGTGTGATAAGCTTTTTGTCACCTTGTGTTCTACCTATTGTACCACCTTATCTGGCCTATATGGGCGGGATTTCGATGGCTGAGATGACCGATGAGAAAGTCTCGAATAAACCTGCGGTGATCGCCGCGATTTTCTTCGCCATGGGTTTGTCGACTGTGTTTATATTCCTTGGCTTTGCTGCCTCAGCATTTGGAAAAGCATTCTTGCAATATCAAGAGCTTATGGGGCGTGTTGCAGGTGGTGTGATTATCGTTTTCGGCCTGCATTTTCTGAAAATTATCAATATTCCGTTTTTGCATCGCGATGTGCGTATGGATGCGGGTGACCGTGGTGGCAGTGCCTTTGGCGCCTATATTTTGGGTCTTGCATTTGCCTTTGGCTGGACACCGTGCATCGGCCCTATTTTGGGTGCGATCCTGTCATTGGCGGCGCAAGAGGCCTCAATCACACGCGGCACTATACTGTTGGCAACCTACGCTATTGGGCTGGGCTTACCATTTATTATCGCTGCGATCTTTATCAACCGTGCTATCGGGGTGATGAACCGCTTTAAGCGTTATATGGGAATGGTGGAAAAAATCATGGGCGGTATGTTGGTGTTTGTTGGGGTGATGCTGATCACGGGTGCCTTTTCCACGTTTTCCTTCTGGTTACTGGAAATTTTCCCTGCTTTAGCCGAGATCGGCTAGTTTGCCGCCTTACTTTTTGCGAACTCCGCGCTTATAGTTTGCATAAAATAAGCAAACAGGCGTGCAATAATGCCAAAACAGGCGCAACAGGTTAGAGAACGTAAAGTCTTTTACATCCCGGGTTATGACCCGATGTTGCCACGTCGTTATCGTGAATTATACCGTACCCAAGGCGCTTTGCAGGCGGATGTATCTGGGTATGATCTGCGGCTGAAAGGCAAGGGTGCTAAGGCTGAGAATTATGGTTGGACGGTAGATACCAGTATAAGTGATAAAAAAACTCATACGGAATTCGAGTTTCTGCTGTGGTCGGATATTGTTCAGGCCTCCATGAAGCGGACAATTGCAGGAAGCTTTTGGCTGCTGACCCGAACGGCTTGGACCTATATCTCAACGGGGTCACTGTTACGGCTGATGAAGCTGCAAAAAGGGCCGATTATCGCCGCACTTTACCCTATTGTGGTGCTTTTGGCGCAACTTTTACTGGGGCTTTTACTGGGATATTTTGCTTATCGTGCGGTTGCAGATTACACCCACTGGATACTTGGCCTTGTTGTGGGTTTCGGAATTTTGTCTGCCGTGATGATTTGGTTCAAATCGAAAGACAATAAAATATACGCATATTACCTGATGCATGATTATGCATTTTCGGCGCAATATGGCGGGGATATCCCGCCGGAACTGGTGGCGCGGATGGTTGAGTTTGCCGATCATATCCATGCAGCCCTTAAAAGTGATGTGGATGAGGTTCTGGTTGTCGGGCATTCATCGGGCGCACATTTATCGGTGTCTATTCTGGCCGATCTGATCCGCCGGTTGGGGGTGCCTGAACAGGGGCCTAAACTGGGTTTTTTAAGCCTTGGTCATGTGGTGCCGATGGTTAGTTTCCTGCCTAAAGCATGGATTTTACGTCGAGATCTGAATTATTTATGCCAACGGAATGAACTGACTTGGATCGATATTACAGCACCCGGTGATGGGTGTACCTTTGCATTATGTGATCCCGCGTCGGTCAGTGGTGTGGCCCCCAAAGGCGGGCATAAATGGCCGCTGGTGTTCTCGGCGGCGTTTTCCCAAACCCTGTCGCCGCAATATTTTGCCAGTATCAAGCGACGGTTTTTCAGGATGCACTTTCAATATCTGTGTCATTTTGATCGGCCGCGCGATTATGATTATTTCCAGATCACTGCCGGCCCTGTGACATTGGAAACACGCTTCAAAGACCGCGCCCCAAGCCCTTCTGTCATTACCCGCGCAGTGAATAAATACACATCGCAAGAGGCAATGAAATGAGTAAGAATTTCATTCCGCCAAAACCGGAGACGCGCGCCGACAGGGTTTCTATATTCACCCATATCAAGCTGTTTCGGAAAGATATTTTTGCCTCACAACCCGCGAAGCTTTACCGGGCATGGATGGCCGAGTTTCGCCTGCCATTTTTCAAATCCTATTTCATCAATGACCCTGATTTGGTTGATCATGTCCTGAATAAAGATCCCGATAGTTTTCCGAAATCCGAGATTATCAAAGGTGCGTTATACACCCTGCTTGGCAACAGTGTTTTCGTGACCAACGGCGAGACATGGAAGCGTCAGCGGCGTATCATTGACCCTGCGTTTGAGGGTGGTCGGTTACGCGATGTGTTCCCGTCAATGGTGACCGCAGGGCAGGCGGCGGTGGCGCGGTTGAACGGGCTTGCGGATGGCCGTGCAGTCGAGGTGGAAGAACAGGCCAGTCAGATGGCAGCCGACATCATTTTCCGTACCTTGTTTTCCATTCCGGTCACCGATGATATTGCCAAACAGGTTTTCGATAAATTCCGTGAATACCAACGTACGCAACCTTTGCTGAATGTCGCCAGTTTTCTGAAAACCCCAAATTGGATACCTCGGTTGCAAAGCAAACGCACCCGCCAGACCAGTGCTGATATTCGGGCGTTGCTGACAAAACTGACCGAAGACCGCTATGCGCTGATCAAGGCCGGAACGGCCCCTGATGATTTGGCAACCAAGATCATGACCACCAAAGATCCTGTAACAGGGGTCACGTTTTCGCCCAAAGAGATGGTCGATCAGGTGGCTATATTCTTTTTGGCCGGGCATGAAACATCGGCCAGTGCGCTGGCTTGGACTTTGTATCTTTTGGCGGTGGATCAAGAAACCCAAGAGAGGGTCGCAAAAGAGGTGGCGGGGATTGATGAGTTGAGCTTTGCGAACTTGTCAAAACTGCGCTTTACCCGCGATGTCTTTCGCGAGGCCTTGCGGTTATACCCGCCGGTGCCGATGATGATCCGTGAGAGCTTGAAACCCGAAGTGTTTCGGGGCCGCGAGATCAAGGTCGGCAGCCAGATTGTGCTTAGTCCATGGCATATCCAACGCCATGAACGGATTTGGGACAGTCCGGATGTGTTTGACCCTGATCGCTGGAAAACCAATGAGACCAGAGTCTGTGCCCGCAAGGCCTATATGCCGTTTTCAAGCGGCCAGCGGGTTTGCACGGGGGCAGGGTTTGCGATGATTGAGGGGGTGTTGATGCTGGCGATGATTGTCGGCAAGTTTAAGCTTGAAGCCACGGGTAAAGCCCCTGTTCCTGTGGCGCATCTGACGGTGCGCTCCAAAGATGGTATTTACCTGAAACTTACAAAACGCGGGTCTGATGCCACTTCAAAACAAAAACCCTGATCGCACTGGCAAGCCCCGCATCAACCTTGCGGGCGGCATCTATTTGGGTTGCAAGCGCATTCAGGGGGATGTTTTCACTATCGGCGATTTGCACAAAAGCCTGCCAGAACGGGTCTTCCAGCGATACGCTTGTACGGTGCCCGCGCAAGGTTAGGGAGTGTTTCTTGGGGCGTCCAAGATCAAGTTGGCTGATAAGAGAATGAATATCTGTCATGATTTAATCCGCAAACAGGGAAAAGCCTTCGTCGCCCAAGGCAATGGTTTCCCCGACAAGTAGGGTTTTACGGGCAGAATGGCCATAAGTACCAGTATTATTTTCAAGTGCAGGAAAAATTTCGAACAGCTCTTCGCGCGGGGTATCATCTATGGAAGACATCGCCATGTGTCCCGGATGAAAGCTTTCTGTCGCGGCATCATTTGCGAAGATTATCTCATGATGGTCAAACATGATATGGATATAATCAGTATACCGGATGTCGTAATTCACAGTGACACTATAATCGTTTAGTAAGCCTTTGGCTGGTGCCAGCACCTCACTTTCGCCGTGATTTATCAATGCGCGGTTGGCATCTATCAACATACGATGTTGCGGTGAAACATGCATATCCCGGCTGGGTATGCCGGGGCCGAAAGCATCTTTTCGGATGCGAATTGGGCGCAGCTTTGGAAAGGCCTTAAGGCGTGCACCTGTGATGCGTTTATGGCCAATCCAGCGGATCGCCTGCAACCCATTATCTGCGGTGATGACCAGATCATCCACACGCAAATATTCCACTGGGATGGCCCCACGGGGGGTTGTAATCAAGGTGCCCGGTGTAAAACAAATGATGCTGGGGATGGTATCATAAGGGAGATTGTCATTTGCACCGCTATTATCAAGATTGATATTCCGTATGCGGTCATTTGGTGACATTGTGCCAGAAAGCACCACAATACGGTCGACCGTTTCATCCACACCATCTTTTTTGGCTGTAAGATAAGCAAACCTTACCGGTAAACCGTTTACAGTCGCTGTATATATTTCAACACCAGTTCCGGTGCTTGCAAAGTTTGGGTAGGCAGATGAGTTAAAATCAACGCCGCCAATGCTGAATTGTGATCCAGTATCCTGTGTGCTTGGGCTCAGGAAGCCATCATCATCAGTCACAGTTTCAGCTATGCCAACCCTTAAACGACTGGCATTCAACGGATCACGGTCGATCCTAAAGGATGTAAATGTTTGTGGCATTTAC
>CAXMSA010000094.1:0-9556 GCA_964195605.1 uncultured Amylibacter sp. | reverse complement strand
AAGACACGGTTGATCACTGCCGTCAGGATCGGTTGAATGCCGACAATGATCGCGGCAATCCCCGCAGGGGTGCCGATATTGACCGCATAGAAGACACCGCCCAGATAAAGCCCGTGCAAAACCGCCCCGACAATCAGTTGCACCTTTATCTGTGCCATGTTTAGCCAGCGTTTGCGTAAAATCAGGATGAGGATTACGAAAACAGGCAGAGTTAGAATGAAACGCCATGTCAGAATGTGGAACGGTTCGATATAGGGCAGGCCGAAACGTGCACCGACAAACCCTGTTGACCATAACCAGACAAACAGGAACGGGATCAGGGTGGTTGCGATTTTTGAGTTCATCAGTTTGCGCCCAGTTCATTGGTTTTGAGGTGTGACATTTGTTATATGCACGTCATACGCTGATCATGTGCAAATTATACCTTTATATTGTACCAATCGACAAACTGAATGCCCTCTTGGCGTTTTGGTATCTGCGGGTTATATCAGCCCAAATTCAATTGGAATCCTATCCCATGACCATTACACGTTTCGCCCCCAGCCCCACCGGTTATATCCATGTCGGAAACCTGCGCACGGCCTTGTTCAACTATATGATTGCACGCAAATCGGGTGGTGAGTTTATTTTGCGCCTTGATGACACTGATCCGGTGCGTTCGAAACAAGAATATATCGACGGGATCATGGAAGATCTGGAATGGCTGGGCCTGACATGGGATCGGGTTGAAAAGCAGTCTGACCGTTTGGAACGTTACGAAGAAGCGGCACAACAATTGCGCGATATGGATCGGTTTTATGAGTGTTTCGAAACCACGGTTGAACTGGATTTGAAACGCAAGAAACAGCTGAACATGGGTAACCCGCCGGTCTATGACCGTTCGGCTTTGGCGTTGTCAAATGATGAAAAAGCGGAACTGCGCAAAACCCGTAACAGCCATTGGCGTTTCGAGTTGAAGCTTGAGCCGATTGAATGGACAGACGGTATTTTAGGGCATCGCTCTATTGATGGATCGGCCGTGTCTGATCCTGTGTTGATCAAGGCTGACGGGCAGTTTCTTTATACATTGGCCTCTGTTTGCGACGACATTGATTTTGGTATCACCAACGTGGTGCGCGGTGCCGATCACGTGACCAATACCGCTACACAAATCCAAATCATTAAAGCCCTTGGCGGTACTGTTCCCGATTTCGCACACCATTCACTTTTGACCGGCCCACAAGGTGAGGCCCTGTCAAAACGTCTGGGTACACTGGCCCTGCGCGACCTGCGTGCCCAAGGCATTGAACCGATGGCAGTTCTGTCCCATATGGCCCGCCTAGGATCATCCGAGCCAATCGAATTATGCAGCACGTTGGATGAGTTGATCGCGGGTTTTGACATCGCTAAATTCGGTGCCGCCCCGACCAAGTTTGATGTGGCTGATCTTAACCCGTTGACCGCCCGATATGTGGCCGGTCTGTCTGTTGAAGATATGGCCGTACAACTGACCGATATAGGTGTGCCAAACGCGTTGCAATCTGATTTCTGGGATGTTGCCCGCGAAAATATCGCAACCCGTGCCGAGGCTGCAAAATGGTGGGAACTTTGTGCGCATGGTGCAACGCCGTTGATTGATGCCGAAGATAAAGAGTTTATCACAACCGCAAAATCATTGCTGCCTGAACAGCCTTGGGGCGCAGATACTTGGAAGGCTTGGACGGGGGCTGTTAAAGAAACCACTGGCCGTAAAGGTAAGGGCCTGTTCATGCCTTTGCGCAAAGCCATGACTGGTATGGAACACGGGCCGGACATGTCAAAGCTGATGCCGTTGTTGCAAAAGGTGAATTTCTAAGCGGTGATCACTGCGGATAATTGCTTAAGGTGGTGGTTCACCAGTTGAGTTTCACCCATATTAAGTGTTTGGGCGCGCGGGTAAATTGGGTTTTTACGGTCATTTTTGATCGGGCGTTCCCAGCCTGATGTGCTATCGAAAAAGGCGCTAACGCCGTCTTCACCAAACTGCGCAAGAAAGCCTTGCACGACACAATCCAGATAGCTTAATAAAATCGGTTTGTTCTGCCCGCTTGGCGCGATGTGTTTTGGATCAGCCACATAAATCTGCACCCCTGCAAGGTCATTGTTTTCCAATGCAAAGCGTTGGTAAGCGGCCTCACGTTCATCCAGCTTGTCCCAGCCCAGATCGGTTACATCGGCAATCATGCCCTGAATGGATGTGTGTGGATCTGTGGCGACAGTTAGAAAAGATAGATCGCGCGTTGCGGAATAAACCCATTGCCGCCGCCACCCCCGGACGTTTGCTTTGCGGGGGTTCTTATATGCATGGGTTGCCAGATTAACCAGTGAGCCATAACCGAAAAATTCGGTACGCGGGTTTACCATGTAATTGACGGTGTTCTTTGGCCACTGGCCTTTGCAGCCCTGATTTGAGCGGCGGTTTGGTTCACCGTATTAATCCGGTCTTGTGATGGCGGGTGAGTGGACAGAAACGCGTTAGAGCCTTGGGTGCGGTTAAATGATCTTGCACCGATCACCGGGTTATAACCTGCGCGCGATGCAATATGTGTGCCTATGCGATCAGCCTGCAATTCATAACCTTTAGAATAGCTTCGTGCGCCAACCAGCCCACCAAGGTCGCTACCTGATTGCACGTCTGCACCCAAGGCGGCGGCTAGAAGACCACCCAGCACAGCCCCTGTAACCTGATTTTGACGTGTCTTGACCAGATGCTTTGCAATTTGGTGCCCTGCTTCATGGCCCAGAATAAAAGCAAACTCATGGTCATTTTGAATGGAGCGTATCATGTTGATATTAAATGTAATAACGGGTCTACCGTCTTTACCTATGGATTGATAGGCATTCGCAGGCTGTTTGGGGTTTTTGTTTACTTTAATCACAAAATCGCAAAACCTTGGATTAAGGTTTTTGTGGATTTGCCTGCAAGATCGTTCGGCTATAGGTTCAACCCGCCTTGAAACCCGTGAAAAAGCGGCAAGGCCAGATTGCGCACTTCGGGTCACCACAGGTGTGGGTTTGGTTGCGGGGGGCTTTGTTGGCGCGGGTCCAGTTGTGGATACACAGGCTGCCAGCAAAGGAAGAAAAGCCAAAGAGAATATTTTTGCTTTCATAACGCACCATATAGTCATTGTTTATCGAAATGCTATACCAAGCTATATTGTGTGTGAAGTGGCGTTTTAATTAACGTATGCGAAAAGGTTCCAAACTATCCACGAAAATCTGTATAAATTCCAATGTGATCATTGAAGGAGGGGTATGGGTTGGGCGGACGATAGCCAGATGATGTTCAATTTTTGGGCCGAACGGGCGGATGATCAGGCCGGTGTGTTTATGTTCATGAGCGTCAAGCGCACTGACGACAGACACGCCTGCACCTTGGGCGACCAGCATGCAGGCCGCAGTGAACTGGCGGATTTCTATCCATGACGGGATATGCACACCTTGTTGTGAAAAGCATGTTTCCAGATCACGGTAGAAAGCACTGTCTTTGCGGGTGTGGATCATACGTTCATGCATTAGATCCTTGGGCCATATTTCGGTTTTCGAGGCCAGAGGGTGGTTCTTAGGCAGAATGCAAACTGCACGCATATGAACGGTTTCACTTTCTATGACCGGATGGTTGCTGAAACCTTCTGTGATACCGCAATCATATTGCTCACCAATGATCCATTCCAATATGCGTTCAGGGCGGTCCGGTTCCAAGGTGACGGTGATATTTGGCCGTTGTTTCAGGAACCCGGCCAGAACCGCAGGTAAGTGGCTGGTGGCAAACCCTGGCAGGCAGGCAATGCGCAGATGGCCTGCTTTGCGGGCGGTCAGATCATGGGTCAGTTGTTCAATATGTTCGAGGCTGTCAAGCAATCGACCGACTTCCCCCAACAAATAGCGCGACTCCTGTGTGGGTATCAGGCGTCCGCCACGCCGGTCAAAAACATTAAAGCCGACTGAGTCGGAAAAACTGGATAATAACCGACTGACAGCGGGTTGTGATATGCCCAAATGTTCAGCCGCTAGGGTGACACTGCCATGTTGCGCGACTGATTTAAAAGCCTCTAACTGTCGTAATCGTAGCGCCAATGGCCCTAACTCCCTTGCTTTAAGGCATATTACGCGCGAAATATCAGTGAAAGTAAAGTATAATGTAATGTTATGAATACCACTATAAAAATTTCATTTGAATTATGATGTGTCCTATGGTTTCTTGAACGGGAAAGTGTGCTTCGTCAGGATTATTCACTGATGCGGGTACACATTGTCGCATTAACAATTGCTTGGGAGGCATCTTATGACATTCAACTTTACCGGCACCGCATTAGCGGCGGCTTTGACATTGGCAACAACGGCTGCATATGCAGAAGTTGAAGTGCAATGGTGGCACGCTATGGGTGGTACAAATGGCGAACGCGTGAATAAAATCGCGGCTGATTTTAATGCGACCCAATCTGATTACAAAGTTGTACCGAGCTACAAAGGCAACTACACCGAAACAATGACGGCTGCGATTGCGGCGTTCCGTGCCAATGAGCAGCCACAAATCGTGCAGGTGTTTGAAGTGGGTACGGCCACAATGATGGCCGCCAAAGGTGCGATTTATCCGATTGAACAACTGATGAAGGACGCAGGCGAGCCGTTTGACAAATCAGACTATCTACCCGCGGTGATTTCATATTATCAAACCCCTGAAGGTCAGTTGTTGTCGATGCCGTTCAACAGTTCCACGCCTGTTTTGTGGTACAACAAAGACGCGCTAGATGCGGCGGGTGCTGAAGCGCCGACAACTTGGGCAGATGTGAAATCCGTTTCACAAAAGCTGGTGGATAACGGTATGAAATGTGGTGTGTCATTTGGTTGGCAATCATGGGTGATGATTGAAAACTATTCAGCTTGGCACAATCTGGAAATGGGCACCAAAGAAAACGGCTTTGCCGGCTTCGATACAGAGTTCACGTTCAACAATGCCAAAGTGGCCGCACGCCTAGATGATATTGCGTCCATGCAAGAAGGTAACCTGTTCCAGTATGGCGGTCGTCGTGGTGACAGCCTGCCGTTGTTCACAAATGGTGAATGCGGCATGTGGATGAACTCTTCCGCTTATTACGGATCAATCAAAAAGCAGGCGACGTTCAACTTTGCCCAAACCATGTTGCCATTGGATAAAGGGTTGGCATCTGCGCCGCAAAATTCGATCATTGGCGGGGCTACTTTGTGGGCTTTGTCAGGTGGTAGTGATGAGCAGTATAAAGGTGTGGCCAAGTTCATGACTTACCTGTCTTCACCAGAGGTGCAAGCTTGGTGGCATCAGGAAACCGGATATGTGCCGATCACAACTGCGGCTTACGAGTTGTCAAAAACCCAAGGGTTTTATGACAGTAACCCCAATACAGATACGGCGATCATACAGCTTAGCCTGAACACACCGACACCGAATTCGCGCGGTCTGCGGTTTGGTAACTTCGTACAAATCCGTGACGTGATCAATGAAGAAATGGAAGCTTTGTGGGGTGGCTCAAAGAACGCCACACAGGCACTGGACGATGCGGCATCTCGTGGCAATACCCTGCTGCGTAAGTTTGAACGTACTGTTAAGTAAACTATAAACCTATTTCACCCGACGAAAGCCATGTCTTTTGTCGGGTGATTTTTTTGCGGAGACTTTGATGCTCAAGCGCGTGCATTTCCCTTCATCCCCATTGCCATATCTGTTGGTCGCCCCACAGATAATCGTCACGATAGTGTTTTTCATGTGGCCCGCCAGTCAGGCATTGTACCAGTCATTGCTAATCGAAGATGCCTTCGGGCTATCAACCGAATTTGTCTGGTTTGAAAACTTTGCCGCTTTGTTGGATGACAAGCAATACCTTAGCACATTCTGGCGCACGGCGGTTTTCTCATCGCTTGTGGCATTCTTGTCGATGTCCGTGGCTCTGATCCTTGCAGGCTTTGCTGACCGCGTGGTTAAAGGTGCCACGACTTATCGTACATTATTGATCTGGCCGTATGCCGTCGCCCCAGTATTGGCGGGCGCGTTGTGGGTGTTTATGTTCAACCCGACTTTGGGAATTTTCCCGTATTTTCTGGAAATGGTTGGGATCAAATGGAACCATTACCTGAATGGCCGTCAAGCGATGGGGCTGGTCATAGGGGCGGCGGCCTGGAAACAGGTGGCTTATAATTTTCTGTTCTATCTGGCCGCAATGCAATCTATTCCGCGCTCTATCATTGAAGCCGCCGCAATAGATGGTGCCGGCCCGGTAAAACGGTTTTGGACACAAACCTTGCCGCTAATTTCACCCACGACGTTTTTCCTGATCGTGATTAACGTGGTTTACGCTTTCTTTGAAACCTTCGGAATTATTCATGTGGTGACCCAAGGAGGGCCTGCGAATGCGACGACAATTTTGGTTTATAAAGTGTTTAACGACGGTTTTGTCGGGCTTGATCTGGGCGGCTCAGCCGCGCAATCGGTGATCCTGATGGTGATCGTGATTGTGATGACTGTGGTGCAATTCCGGTATGTTGAGAAAAAGGTGGAATACTAGATGGTTGAAAATCGCCCGATAATGACGTTCATCACCCACCTTGTTTTAGTGCTGGGGGTGGCCATGATTGCCTTTCCGATCTGGATTACCTTGGTGGCCGCAAGCCATGATGAAGTTCGCATGTTGCAGGTTCCGATCCCGTTATGGCCGGGGACGCATTTCATAGATAATTTGAAACATACACTTTTCGGCGCGGGCTTTTCGGGGGATCAAACGCCGGTTTGGCGGATGATGTTCAACTCTCTGGCGATGGCGATGATGATCTCAGTCGGGAAAATTACGATTTCGCTGATTTCCGCTTTTGCGATTGTGTATTTCAAATTCCCGTTTCGTATGGGCTTTTTCTGGATGATCTTCATCACCCTGATGTTGCCCGTGGAAGTGCGTATTCTGCCGACCTTTGAAGTGGTGGCAAACCTTGGCCTGTTGAACAGTTATTGGGGCTTATCAATTCCGCTGATTGCGTCAGCCACGGCCACGTTCATGTTTCGTCAAGTATTTCTGACGATCCCTGATGAAATGCTGGAAAGTGCGCGGATTGACGGGGCAGGGCCGATGCGGTTTTTCTGGGATATTTTGCTGCCGCTGAGCCGTACCAATATTGCCGCCTTGTTTGTGATCCTGTTCATTTACGGCTGGAACCAATATCTGTGGCCGCTACTGATTACCACCGATACTGACATGACCACGATTGTGATGAGCATCAAACAGATGTTGGAGTCGGCGGAACAGACCCCACAATGGAACATTATAATGATGACTGCATTTCTGGCGATGCTGCCGCCGATACTTGTGGTGGTGGGCATGCAAAAGCTGTTTGTGCAAGGCCTGACGGAAACTGATAAATAGGACGCCTGAATTATGGTTGAAATTACACTTGAAAACCTGACCAAATCCTACGGTAATGTAGAGGTTCTGCACCACATTGCGGGGGATATCAGTGACGGCGAATTTATCGTGATCGTCGGCCCCTCAGGCTGCGGAAAATCGACGCTGTTGCGCATGGTGGCGGGGCTGGAAACTGTGACATCGGGTGAAATTTCGATTGGTGGGCAGGTGGTGAATGATCTTGAGCCAGCGGATCGTGACATTGCCATGGTATTTCAAAACTACGCGCTTTATCCGCATATGACTGTGCGTGAAAATATGGCTTACGGGTTGAAAATCCGCAAAATCCCTAAAGACGAGATTAGTCGCCGTGTGAATGAGGTAGCCGAAATTCTGGAGATACGCGAATACCTTGACCGTCGTCCACGCCAACTATCGGGTGGGCAACGCCAACGGGTGGCGATGGGGCGTGCGATTGTACGTGAACCATCGGTATTTTTGTTTGATGAACCACTTTCAAATCTAGACGCAAAACTACGGGTGCAGATGCGCCTGGAAATCCGTAAATTGCAAAAACGTCTGGGCGTGACATCAATTTATGTGACCCACGATCAGGTTGAGGCGATGACTTTGGGTGATCGTTTGATGGTGTTAAATGGCGGTTATGTGGAACAGTTCGGCACCCCGTTAGAGCTATATGAACGCCCAGCCAGCCTGTTTGTGGCAGGGTTTATCGGCAGCCCGTCGATGAATTTCATCTCTGCTGACATTGTAAAAAATGTGGCGACTTTGGCAAATGGCGTGAAGCTGAAACCCGGATCAAAAGCATCTGGCAAAGTGACCCTTGGCATACGCCCTGAACATATGGTTCTGAACAAATCTGGGGTGATAAAGATAGAAGTTGAGATGCTAGAGCAACTGGGTGCGAACACTTTGGTACATGGCACTTTGCAAGGCACGGATACATCGTTTGTGATCAGTCTGGACGGCATTCAAACCGTGGAAATAGGCTCGGTTCTATCGTTTGATGTGCCCAAAGACGCGTTACATTTGTTTGATGCTGAAACTGAAAAGCGGTTGCAAGACTAAATATCAACAGATCACTACGCTTTGATTATACGGATTTGGCTGTGTTCTTTGGTATAATTGAAGATCTGTGAATAGATTTATGGACTTTCACTTGTAAGCTATGATAACAGCCACGGCGGGCACGGACGGAAAAAACGCCAGCGGGCCGATTTTGAAAGAAAAGACGCATGGTCATTTTGCAATTTCTAATCTCGCTTATGGGGGCTGTGATGTTGCTGCTATACGCGGTGCGTATGGTGCAAACCGGTATCGAGCGTGCGTTTGGCGCATCATTCCAGCGGATCATCACAAAGAATGACAATCCGTTCAGTTCTGCGGCTATAGGCACTGTTCTGGCGATGGTTTTGCAAAGCTCTGCCGCAGTAGCTTTACTGACAGCGGGTTTTGCCAGTGTCGGCACTTTAAGTTTTGCTGCGGGCCTTGCGGTGGTGCTGGGGGCTGATCTTGGCTCTGCCATTATCGTGCAATTACTGTCGTTCCGGCTTGATTGGCTGGTGCCGATCTTGTTGGCCATCGGTGGCTGGTTCTTTGTAAAAACCGATAAGCGTATTTTGAAACAAGCCGGGCGAATATTGCTTGGGATTGCGTTTATTTTGCTGTCTTTGCGGTTTTTACGTGAAACCATGGACCCTATTCGTGACAGCGCCTTTCTACCGGCAATTGCCGCTTATCTTGAAAGTGATTTTCTGACGGCTTTTCTGATCGGTTCGGCTGTCGCGGTGTTGATGCACTCCAGCGTTGCTGTGGTTTTGATGTGTGTAACTTTAGTTGCGATTGAAGCTATTCCACTGGCCGCTGGCGTCTCATTGGTTTTGGGGGCTAATCTGGGCAGTGCGGTTATTCCGGTCTGGTTGTCGCGCGATATGAATGCAGCGGCAAGGCGCATACCTTTGGCCAACCTGTTCTTGCGCGGGGTACTGGCAGTTATTGTGCTGTTTACGGTCAACACGTTTAGTCTGGTGCAATATCTGGGTGATATGGCCCCGCAACAAAGCGTTGTTTCTGCGCATCTGGCGTTTAACGCGCTGTTATTGATTTTCCTACCTTTCACACATTTGTTGAAAACACCTTTTGAACGTTTA
>CAXMSA010000093.1:379-9666 GCA_964195605.1 uncultured Amylibacter sp. | reverse complement strand
CCGCACCCATTTCAGCAATAAACCGATTGACTGAAGCCGCCGCTGCAACCTGTTCATCATTCCACAAGCCCGCACAACCGGGCGTAATCCGCCCATCGGCGCGTACCGCTGTTGCTTCAGCTATCACCAATCCCGCACCACCTGCGGCACGGGCCCCCAAATGTACCCTGTGCCAATCATTCATCAGCCCGTCGGTGGCTGAATATTGGCACATAGGCGAAACCCCGATGCGATTGCGAAAAGTGACGTCTTTAATGGTAAGAGGCGTAAAAAGGGCTGACATGGTGTATATTTCCTAATGATTGAGTTACCACCAGATAATCAGCCTGATATGAAAGGTTCAAGGCCAAATAATGCACAGGCAAACTGCAAAAACGCTTATGCCTAACCCACCGCGATACGCGGGCGCCCGGATGCAATCGCTGTCAGCTCCGCCTCGATAAACACCTCACGGCTTTCGACCTTTGCCATACGCATATCGCGTTCCACCCGTACCCGTATACCTTGTGCCCCCGCTTCACGCGCACCGGTCATAGCTTGCGCGCTCAGATGTTCTTCCAACGCGCGTATCGCGTCATCTTGGCGCGTATAATCCTGCGGTCCGGTTTCAAAGTGCACCCGAAACTGACCTTCCCCAGGTGATGTGATCTGTCCGGAAACCCGCATCGATATTTGCCCGACAACCGCCCCGATGGCATTGGCCACACCTGCGTATTTCGGCACTACAACGCGTGCATTCAATCGCTTGCCAACCGCCCCGTAATAACTGTGCGCCGAGGCACCAAGCCCCACAAGCGGCAGGTTTAGCCCCAAATCTATCGCCATCAATCCACGGTGTTTTGCCATCCCTTGCTTGGTTAAAACATGCCGAGCTAAATCTTTTGCAGGCAACCCAAAATCGAAACTATCTTCGGCAAAAGCTGTTTCCAAAAGGGCCTCGGCGGTTTGTTCGGTCAGCTGATCAATAATCATCTGCGCTAAATCAACCGGGGTTTTCGCCAAACGGTTACCACTACCAGTGCGTTGGCGCGAAAACAGTTCCAACGCCTTTTCCGCCGCATCCCCGTCCCAGGCCTCCAACCGCCCCAGAACATGTGCGGCATCTGATGCGGTGATCCCCGAGATCATCGCCAGACCGCGCCCCACAAGTGTTTGCAATGTGCCTTGTTCCATACGGTTATGTACAATCTTGCCCATCGGCCAAGCCTGATTTCTGATGCGCTCCATCAACACTGTCTCACGCTCAACCAAGCCACCCATTGATACATCGGCCCGTTTGATCGCCAACACAAAACGTCCATCATATTCACCAATTGTACTACTGGCCGATTGCGTGTCCAAAGCACCATGCACCATATCGGGCCAGTCCATTGCCAGCAATGACACCGGCAATACTCGGCGCGGCCCCAATGTAACCTCTGCGGCCAACCCACTTGTGGCTATATGCACCTGACTGTCGCCACCCAGACCGGTTGTGCGCATCGCAACCGCCTCGACCATAGTGCGAAATGCGCCGACCCGCGCACCTTGGGGATCAATGATTGGCCGCCCATCGCGCAACACCGCCACATCCGTGGTGGTACCACCAATATCAGACACAATTGCATCCGCCTCATCCGTCAGCCAGCGCGCACCGACGATAGAGGCCGCAGGGCCGGACAGGATGGTTTCGATCGGTGAAACTCGCGCCTGATCAGCAGAAATTAATGCCCCATCACCGCGTACCACCATGAACGGCGCATTAATGGACTTAGTTGTTAACAAGCCTTCAACCGCGCTGATCAGATGGTCAATCATCCCGATCAAGCGTGCATTCAATAAGGCCGTCATGGCACGCTTTGGCCCGTTCAGCTTGGCACTTAAATCATGCGAACAAGACACCGGCTTACCGGTCATTTCGCGGATAATGTCACGCACCCGCAGCTCATGTGCGGGGTTTCGGGTGGCAAATTGACTGGCAACAGCAAAGCCAGTCACGGTTTTACCATGCACCGCCAATTCCGCACGCAAGGTGGCCTCATCCAGAGTTTTGGCCTCGCTGCCAGTATGGTCATGGCCACCGCTCAGAGCTATCACAGGATCGCCCTTCAGGGCCTCTTCCAGACCTTGGCGGGCCAAATCACGTTTGGAAAAGCCGATAAACACCAGTCCGACACGCCCACCCTGCCCTTCGACAAGCGCGTTTGTTGCCAACGTGGTTGACAACGATACCATTGCAATATCAGCAGCTTTCGCCCCGCTTTCAACCATCACTGCATCAATGGCAGCGCCCACGCCAACCGCAAGATCGTGGCGTGTTGTCAATGCCTTGGCACTGGCAACAACATCTGTCTCATCTTCAATCAGAACCGCATCCGTATAGGTGCCGCCTGTGTCCACGCCAAGCATCAGGGCCATGATTTACCTCTTTCGTTCAGACGTTGGCGTAACAAGCCGCGCTCTGCTTGTCACGGCCGAAAACGACACGTAGCGTCACTGCTTTTGCTACGAAGCGACATACTTATAAGGTTTTCGCAGATAATAAACCGAAAGCAGGAAACCGCCGTGCTCAAGGGTAAGCTTGTGACCTTGAACGAGCTGAAACTGAACATCGCACTAAACTGGGTCATTCCGTTTGTGCCATGCCGCATGGTTTTGCGTATGATGCGTAAAATGCAAAGCAAATAGGGGCGCAACCCCTACTGGAACAGGCCCTTCAAAAGGTTTTCAACCTCATCTTTCACTTTGTCCTCAACCTTTTCCTTAGCTTTGTCTTCCAGTGCTTTGCTGCTAACCTCTTCATCGGTTTTTAGCTTTAGTTTTTCAGCAAGGGCGGCTTTGGCTTTTTCTTCCAACGCAGTTTTTTCCTCATCCAGCCGTCCGTTTGTCAAAAGGTTAATCAACCCTTTCAGATCAGGACGAAACTTCAAATTGCTCCAGGGGCCGGTAATATCAACAGGCACCGAAAACTTGGCGCCTTCTTCTAAGCTTGAAGGTGTCACCCGGTATGACATATTTTGTTCACCAATGTTAATACGCCCCCTGCCTTCCGCTTTGAACAGCGGGCTAACCATCAGCATATCCACATTTTGCAACACACCTTCTTTCATCTGGAATGACCCGGTCAGGCTGGTAAATTCCGTAGCCCCTTCGAAACCACCGAAAGCACTTTGCAAATTGCGCATCATTGCCGCCAGATTAATGCCTTTGAAACTACCCTTATCAATCCGCAAGGTGCCATTGCCTGACAGGCTGTGCATGATCTGATAAAGGCTGCCACCTTTGCCGGACATTTTCAGTGTGGTGTTCCCCGCGCCGGTTAAACGGTGCAAGTCCAGCAAGCGCCCCAACATTGGTTCCAGCTGAACCCCAGATGCCTTGATATCAGAATTAAACGAAACAGCGTTACCGCCGGTAAAGCTAACCACCCCGCTGATCACACCACCGTAAACCCGCACGGTTTCTAAGGTTAACCGTAACGCACCACCCCGCAGGCGTGCTTTGACTTTGGTGCGACCCAGTTGACTGACCCCCAGATTAATCGATTTAGCTTTCAGCTTTATATCTGCGTTGATCACATCAAGACCTGTGATCCGAATGGGTTCTTTACTCCATCCCCCTGATGTACCTCCTGAACCAGAGCCACTGGCCCCGTCAGAACCACTGTCAGACGCAAATGCAGAAAAATCCAAATCCCCTGAATATAAGACCGCCGCAATATGTGGCAGATTTTCCAGGGTCAATGTGGCGTTACCTTGAAATACATTCTGATCCAGTGCGAAAGTCGCTTTTGAAAGGGTGTTCTTGCCATCACGCACCCGCACAACCCCTTTTGCTTTCGCAGTCTTGCCAGTACCTTTGGGGAAACCCACTTCATTTCCCGCAGCCTTAAGTGTTGCCGCTAAATTACTAGCGTTAAAATCAAGCATCCCGTCAGCATTACCGGTTTTCCCATTCACAAGACCGGCCCATGAAAACGTAAATGCATCACGGCCTGTAACATCCAGACTAACATCCACACGCAGTGTATCGGCCCAGTTTTCCGGCCCAGTCACTTCAAATTTTGCATCAATCGGCAAGCCGTTCATCGTCAGGCCTGCACCCCCTGTCAGATTGACCCCCGCAGATGATATCATCAATGTCCCATTGGAAGACAGCTTAGAAACCCCCTTCAGCGCATCGGGCAAAGCAGTCCCGATAAGTTCTTGCAAACTACCCATATCCGGCAGATCAAAACTATATTGCCCATTAATCAAAGGAGCAGCGCCCGAGGCCACCATCGCTTGCCCATTCAAAGCCGCTGTCATTCTGCCCAGCGCAACAGAGCCCGCCAGATTTGTCACCTTCCCGTCCAGAAGTTTACCAAGATCAGCAACTGACAGATCAATATTCGCCTTACGCCCATTCCATACCGCAGAACCATTAACCGCCGCCGCAGCCGATTTTGGCAGTGCAAAATCCGCATTGATTTCTTTTATAACAATGTCCTGCTGTGTCGTGGCATCCTTAAATGTCACCAAACCGTTGCTTATCGTACCCTTATCAAGGGTAATCGCCGCAGGATTAGCAGAACCAGCCCCGTCGTTTGTGGCCGTTTGCGTATCAGATCCGCCTGACAACTCCCAGTTAGCCACACCATCCGCACGGCGTTCCAGATGGATGACAGGCGCGTCCAATACCAACCGCTTAACCTCAAAATTACCACCCAAAAGTGCTGACAGGCCGACCCCGACAGAAGCCCCTTTTGCACTGACCATATAAGGTTCAGCCGCCCAATCCGCGTTTGAAATCGTCAAAGGCCCGGTTTTAACCCCCAGAATAGGATAGAGCGTTGGCTTGAACGATCCTGACAGCGTCAAGGTGCGCCCGGTCGCTTTTTCCATCTGCGCCGAGGCAAGCTCTCCGATCTTCTCTGCTGGTAGCAAAAACACCAACCCAATGACCGCAACCACCAGAACCACAAAAATCATCACTATTCGTACAATCCAACGCATACCATGCCTCCACAACATTATCTCATAGTATCATGTAGGCATGCATCGTGCTATTCACAATTAAAGTGTAAAAAATAACTGTGCGTGACACTACCTTCACGATAAAAGGCCCGCCCATGACCCAAACATTGCTGTGCGAAATCAAAGACGACATTGCCACCGTCACCCTGA
This sequence comes from uncultured Amylibacter sp., assembly GCA_964195605.1. Classification (GTDB taxonomy): domain Bacteria; phylum Pseudomonadota; class Alphaproteobacteria; order Rhodobacterales; family Rhodobacteraceae; genus Amylibacter. The sequence goes on along the minus strand of CAXMSA010000093.1, from coordinate 4,522 downwards.
ACCGCCCTGCCAAGAAAAATGCTATGTCGTTTGAAATGATGGCCGAACTGGTACAAACCGCGCAAACACTTGCGAGCACTGATGGCCTGCGGGCGGTTATTCTGACAGGCGCGGAAAACTGCTTTTGCGCTGGCATTGATCTGGAAAGCTTAATGAGCATCGCGCCACGCATAGACGAAGTGCGTCAACAAATCTTGAACCCGCCAAAGGGGCAGGCATCCAACGATTTTCAGGCCCCGGTCACGATCTGGTCAACCTTGGATGTCCCTGTCATCGCCGCCATTGAAGGTGTCGCATATGGTGCAGGCGCACAGTTGGCATTGGGGGCAGACTTCCGCATCACCTCGCCCAACGCCAAACTCTCGATCATGGAGGCCAAATGGGGCCTGATCCCCGATATGGGCATTAGTCAAAGTCTGCCAAAACTGATGCGTGCGGATACGGCGATGGAACTGATCATGACAGGCCGTGTACTGGACGCAGATGAAGCCCTCAGCCTTGGCCTGATCACCCGTATTGCCGATAATCCGATTACCGCCGCATTAGAGTTTTCCCAAAACCTCACCACCAAATCGCCTGACGCGCTTGCCGCCAGCAAAAAGCTGGTGAACGGTACATGGGGTTGCGGGAAAGCTGGATTGAAGCTGGAAGCCGAACTGCAAGCCGCCATTATTGGCGGACCCAACCAGATGGAAATGGTCATAGCGGTGATGCAAAAACGCGCGCCAAAATTTATAAACTGATCCAACAATCGCATATTAAATGCAAAGCTTGGTAAGTGTTTAGACTTTGGGTAACCTATTACACGAGGGATACTATTATGGCACAACATTTCTTTAAAATTATACACTGTTTTACAGCACTCATAATACTTATTGCACCATTGGAAGCCGCCGCGCAGACATGGAAGAAATATGTGACTACAGAAGGTTTGCATGCATCGTATATTGCAAATGATAATACGTATATCAACCTGATCTTCAGACCTGTCGCCAACAAATGGGTGGTTGTCTTTCGCATCCCGATTAAAGGTTCCTTGGGTACGATAAAATCGCGCATCGGAAAATCTAATGGCAAAGAAGTGCAACTGACCTTGGCACCGGATAAATACAACACCGAATACGCGGCAGACACTAAATTAACCCAAATCGCCTTTGTCATCAGCAATGACGATATAGAAAAAATCCAGTCCTCAAATTATTGGATTTTGGAAGCTGCGGGAAAACAATACAGGTTTCCTCTTACGGGAACCCGCGCGGCTCTTGATCAGGCCATGCAGGCAATTTCAAACGATACGCTCATGGATGCCCAACTTGATGACGCCAACCATGCGGCAGCGCAGGCCATCTCTGATTGTGACCAGCAAGCCGGTCACCCATGGGACAGCCAAAGCAGTGCATCAGGTCGTGCTTGGACGGATATGGACGGTCAGGTCGCTGTGTCTTCTTGCGAGTCTGCCATGTCTGACCCAAATCCCTCACCGCGCATGATGTTTCAGTTGGCACGTTCCTATGACAAAGTCGGGGATGCACGTACATTTGCGCTGATGAAAGAAGCCGCATGGGAAGAAGATTACCCAGCCGCCTTCAACCATTTGGGTATTTTCTACCGCGATGGCGAATATACTTCGAAAAATCCGGGTCGTGCAGCCAGGGCATTTAAACGGGGTTTCGAGTTGGGTAATATACCGTCGTGCCACGGCCTAGCTATTTTGCGCAGGGATGCCGCAAATACCGCGTCAGAGCGTGCCGCCTCCCATATCCTCTTAAAAAGTTGCGCGGATCAGAATTATCCACGCTCACTCGTCGAATACGGTAAAATGGTCATGGACGGTGAAATTGACGGCGTGGCACAAAGCGAAGCACAGCCTTATCTGGAACTGGCCTCTGACGCAGGCAAGAGCGAAGCCAGCTACGCAATGGCCACCATGTTTCGCGATGGTGTCGGGGTTTCGGCATCCCCACAATCTTATCTGCACTACCGCGGATCGCGGCCAAACAGGGGCATAAAGCTGCGAAATCAGAACTTGGCTTGGATTAAAGCGTTTCGATTACACGCAAAGGTATATTCTTACTCGAAAAACGGATACTTTCAGTATCTCTAGGCATTTCCAAACGCCATGCACTGGACTATAGACGCGCATGACACAGAATCCACCTAGCCTGCGCCCCGATCTGGCACCGCGTGCCAAAATCAACGAACCCGCCCGTGAAGGCCAGCCGAAAATCGGCATGGTTAGTCTTGGCTGCCCCAAAGCATTGGTCGACAGTGAACGCATCCTGACCCGCCTGCGGGCCGAAGGTTACGCAATCAGCCCCGATTACGCAGGCGCCGATGCGGTGATCGTCAATACTTGCGGTTTTCTGGACAGTGCCAAGGCCGAAAGTCTGGATGCCATTGGTGAGGCTTTGGCTGAAAACGGCAAGGTCATCGTCACCGGCTGTCTGGGCGCAGAACCTGATTATATCCGTGAACACCACCCGCAAATTCTAGCCGTCACCGGCCCTCAACAGTACGAACAGGTGCTGAACGCGGTGCATAAAACCGCACCACCCAGCCCTGACCCGTTCATCGATTTATTACCCGCAACAGGCGTGTCACTGACACCGCGTCACTACAGTTATCTGAAAATCTCTGAAGGCTGTAACCACAAATGCAAGTTCTGTATCATCCCCGATATGCGCGGCCGTCTGCAATCACGCCCAGCGCACGCTGTGATCCGTGAGGCTTCAAGGCTGGTGGATGCAGGCGTCAAGGAACTGCTGGTGATCAGCCAGGATACATCCGCCTACGGGCTTGATATCAAGCACAAGGTTGATCGCGACCACCGCGCCCATATCGTTGATCTGGCCCGCGATCTGGGCACATTAGGCGCGTGGGTGCGGCTGCATTACGTTTACCCTTACCCGTTCGTGCGCGATCTGATCCCGCTGATGGCTGACGGTCTGGTGCTGCCCTACCTCGATATTCCGTTCCAACACGCCCACCCCGACCCGCTGCGCCGCATGGCCCGCCCCGCGCACGGCGAAAAAACCCTGGACCGGATCGCCGAATGGCGGGCGGTTTGCCCTGACATCACGCTGCGCTCAACGTTCATCGTGGGCTTTCCGGGGGAAACCGAGGCAGAGTTTCAACATCTGCTGGACTGGATGGATGAAGCACAATTAGACCGTATCGGTTGCTTTCAATATGAAAACGTTGCGGGCGCGCGTTCCAACGCGCTGCCCGATCATGTGGCGGACGAGATCAAACAAGATCGCTGGAACCGTTTCATGGAAAAAGCACAGGCAATTTCGGCGGCAAAGCTAGAGGCCAAGGTGGGCACGCGAATGGACGTCATCGTGGATGAGATCGACGCAGACGGGGCGACTTGCCGGACCAAGGCAGATGCGCCCGAGATTGACGGGAACCTGTTTATCGATGAAGGATTTGAAGCGCTGACGGTCGGGGATATCGTCAACGTTGAGGTGGATGAGGCCAGTGAGTATGATTTGTGGGGTAAAATAGCGAAATAGCCCCCCGCAAACCACCAACCACCCCGTTGCAAAACCAAAAACCTAGCATATTTGCATCTTGGCCCCCAATCGGTTAGAGATCGCGCTCGCTGAAAGCACACCGATTTCACAGACCCACACATGCCCGGAGCATCCATTGTCAACCACAACCCTAGACCCAATCGACCATTTCGCAACAACCGCACCCACATTCGGTGGCCGCCTTCAGGCCGCACGCAACGCCAAAGGCCTGACCGTCGCCAGTTTAGGTGAAAAACTGGGTGTCGAAGCGGCCAAAATCGAGGTTTGGGAAAATGACACTGAAGCACCTCGCACAAATCGCATCACACTTATGGCGGGTATGTTGAACGTGTCGATTATCTGGCTGATTACGGGCGAAAGCAACGGCACCACCCACATCGCCGAAACCCACGCACGCCCCACCATCATAAACGACACGCTAGGCGAAATTGCCCAACTTAAAACAACCCTGCTAGACGCCTACGACAAGCTGGAAAGCCTAGAGCAAAGATTACAAGCAGAGAGCTGAACACAAACCCAGCGCTTGCCCCAGCTGAGTTGGGGCAGCAGCACCTACCGTACGCAGGTGGGTGCGCCAGAGATCGACGGGAAGCTGGTTATCGATGAG
>CAXMSA010000093.1:0-369 GCA_964195605.1 uncultured Amylibacter sp. | reverse complement strand
GAGTTGGGGCAGCACCCCAGATGGGTGCAGCGGAGATTGATGGGAACCTGTATATTGATGAAGGGGTTGAAGGCTGGGGATATTATTACCGTTGAAGTGGATGAGGCGAGTGGGTATGACTTGTGGGGTATTTTGAGATAGTATTCTGGAAAATTTATGACATTTAAGAGTTTGTTTGAATTATTAGACGAAGCGCCAGTGACACTTGTATTGGGGGCTGGTTCTTCCTGTGACTGCGGCTTGCCGACATGGGGAAAATTGGCGTCACAAGTCATGCGTTTATCCCAAACACACGCTAGCTCGCTATACATTTCCAAAGAGGTTGCAAATTTTTGGGCAGGTAAGTTGGAAAAAATAGCAATGGGTTGA
>CAXMSA010000092.1:393-9689 GCA_964195605.1 uncultured Amylibacter sp. | reverse complement strand
CGGATTTATCGGATTAGGAAACATGGGTTCCCCAATGGCGGCCAATCTGGCCGCCGCAGGGCATGACGTGGCAGGGTTTGACCTTGTCGCGGACTGCCCGACGGGGGTCTCAAAAGCCGCATCCGCGGTTAAGGCCGCAACTGGCGCAGATGTTGTCATAACCATGCTGCCAAACGGTGCTATTTTACGTGCCGTGGCCGCAGGTATCATCCCGGCTATGTCAAAAGACGCAGCCTTTGTTGATTGCTCAACGGTCGACGTAGAATCAGCCCGCGCCGTGGCAGATGATGCCGTATCTGCAGGCTTGTTGGCCGTGGACGCCCCTGTATCGGGTGGCGTTGGCGGTGCATCGGGTGGCACGTTAACCTTCATGGCAGGCGGCTCGGATGCGGCATTCGCCAAAGCCCGACCTTTGTTTGACATCATGGGTCAAAAAGCCGTGCATTGCGGCCCGTCCGGCAACGGTCAAGCCGCCAAGATCTGCAACAATATGATCTTGGGTGCGACAATGATCGCTACCTGTGAAGCCTTTGCTTTGGCAGATAAATTAGGCCTTGAACGCCAGTCAATGTTTGATGTGGTCAGCACCTCATCAGGTTACAGCTGGACGATGAACGCCTATTGTCCTGCCCCCGGCATCGGCCCGCAAAGTCCTGCGGACAATGATTACAAACCGGGTTTTGCTTCTGAGTTGATGCTCAAAGACCTGCGCCTGTCACAACAGGCCGCCGAAGCGGTTAACGCAGACACCCCAATGGGCCAACGCGCAACCGAACTTTATGCAAGCTTTGTTGAAGACGAAGGCGGAATGGGTTCAGACTTTTCCGCTATGTTGCCAAGGTTTGAGAAAAAAAACCGGGGTTAACCTCTGCCCAATTAGATCGCCCGTAATGTATATTCGGGCGATCTCAGATCACTTAAGTAGGGTATAAACGCACCTACATGCCTCTGATCATATCCACCATCGCAGAGTTTTCATTTGCCATATCTTCAAGACGCGCTTTCACAACATCGCCGATAGAGATCAACCCAATCAGTTTCCCGTTTTCCAAGATTGGCATGTGCCTAAACCGGCCCTTGGTCATGGTTTCCAGAACCATTTCAGCACTGTCAGACTTGGTGCAACACGAAACTGCCCCTGTCATCATATTGCCGACTTTTTCGGACAAACATGTTGTTCCACGTTTACCCATCTCACGGATAATATCACGTTCCGACAGAATGCCGTCGATGGTCTTGCCGTCACTACTAACGATTAACGCCCCGATCCGGTGTGCAGAAAGATCAGACACTGCATCGTCTACCGTCTGCTCTTTGGTGATTGTGTAGATTTTATTAATGGCTTTGGTTTTAAGGATATTTTGTACGAGCATGGTAGTGACCTCCGGTAAGTATTTACGTATATCCTATCACAGAAATTTGAACGCGTCACTTTGCCTGTGAAAATATTTATTCAGCCGCCACATTACGCGTCTTCAGCATATTTTTAAGGTAGTGACCGGTGTAACTGCCCTTAACCTCAGCCACCTCTTCAGGTGTGCCGACAGCCACGATCTGGCCACCACCATCACCACCCTCAGGCCCGATATCAATGATGTGGTCCGCAGTTTTCACAACATCTAAATTATGTTCAATAACGATCACTGTATTGCCCTGATCTACCAGTTCATGCAGCACTTCTAGCAATTTACGAACATCTTCAAAATGCAACCCCGTCGTAGGTTCATCCAGAATATAAAGTGTCCGTCCAGTAGATCGCTTGGCCAGTTCCTTGGATAATTTCACCCGCTGCGCTTCACCACCTGACAGGGTTGTCGCCGGTTGACCGACCTTGATATAGCCCAAGCCCACACGCAGCAACGCAGTCATCTTATCACGGATACTGGGCACTGCTTTAAAGAAAATCTCGGCCTCTTCCACAGTCATATCCAGCACACCGGCGATGCTTTTGCCTTTGAACAGCACTTCCAAAGTCTCGCGGTTATAACGTTTACCGCGACAGGTTTCGCACTCAACATAAACATCCGGCAAAAAATGCATCTCGATCTTGATCAACCCATCGCCCTTACAGGCCTCACAGCGCCCGCCCTTGACGTTGAAACTGAAGCGACCGGGTTTATAGCCGCGTGCTTTCGATTCTGGCAGACCCGCAAACCAATCACGGATTGGGGTAAATGCGCCGGTATATGTCGCAGGGTTTGAACGCGGCGTACGCCCGATTGCACGCTGGTCAATATCGATCACCTTGTCCAAAACCGTCAGCCCGTTGATCGCATCACAAGGGGCAGGCGTTTGCTTGGCGCCGTTCAACCGCATTGACGCGGTTTTGAACAGGGTTTCGATGGTCAATGTTGACTTACCACCACCTGATACCCCGGTAATACAAACGAATTTACCCAAAGGAAATTCTGCAGTGATGTTTTTCAGATTATTCCCCGTGGCCCCTTCAACCGTAATAACCTTGCCATTCCCCTTGCGTCTTTCCGCAGGAATATTGATTTTACGCACGCCCGTAAGGTATTGACCTGTAATGGAATTCTTAGATTTAACTATTTGTGCAGGGGTCCCACGTGCAATGATTTCGCCGCCATGTACACCCGCCCCAGGACCGATGTCCAAGACATAATCAGCAGTGCGAATGGCCTCTTCATCGTGTTCTACAACAATCACCGTATTGCCTTGATCGCGCAGGTTTTTCAGTGTCACCAACAACCGTCCGTTATCACGTTGATGCAAACCGATCGAAGGTTCATCAAGCACATAAAGCACCCCTGTCAGCCCTGATCCGATTTGTGAAGCCAACCGAATACGCTGGCTTTCCCCACCTGATAAAGTGCCTGAGGCCCGTGACAGTGTCAGATAATCCAGCCCCACATTAACCAAAAAACCCAACCGTTCGCGGATTTCCTTTAAAACCGCTAACGCAATGGCATTTTTCTGTTTAGTCAGATAATCCGGTACGTTTTCAACCCAGTCCAAGGCCTCTTTAATCGACAGTTGCACCACTTGGCCCACATGCAAATCACCGATGCGCACCGCCAAAGCTTCTGGCCGCAAACGGTACCCGTCACAGGTATTACAATGACGGTTGTTCTGATAGCGCTCGAACTCATCGCGGATCCAATTGCTATCTGTCTCGCGGTAACGCCGCTCCATATTCGGAATGACACCTTCGAAATTGCGCGTGACCTCATAAACCCGGCCCGCCTCATCATAACGGAACTTGAATTCGTCCTTGCCAGAGCCATATAACATTACTTGTTGTACTTTTTCAGGTAGATCGCGCCAAGCCAAATCCTTATCAAACCCGTAATGTTTAGCAATAGATTCAATGGTTTGTCTAAAGTATGGTGACTTGCCCTTGGCCCAAGGTGCCAAAGCCCCGTCATAAAGCGATAACCGTGTATCAGGCACCACAAGGCGTTCATCAAAGAACAGTTCCACCCCCAGTCCGTCACAATCAGGACAGGCCCCGAAGGGTGCGTTGAATGAAAACAGGCGCGGTTCAATTTCCGGAATGGTAAAGCCAGAAACCGGACAGGCAAAATTTTCAGAAAACGTGATCCGTTCGGGTTCGCCTTCTTTTGGCGCGGTTTCCAGAACAGATATTCCGTCTGCCAGATCAAGGGCGGTGCGCAGGCTGTCGGCAAGCCGTGTTTCCAACCCTTCACGCACCACAATACGGTCAACAACAACGTCGATATTATGGCGGTATTTCTTGTCTAATGTGGGTGCGTCTTCCAACTCGTGAAATACACCATCGACCTTGATCCGTTGAAAACCTTGCTTTTTAAGCTCTTGAAATTCCTTGCGATATTCACCTTTACGATCACGCACAATCGGTGCCAGCAGATAAGCGCGCGTACCCTCTTCCATGGCCATAATACGGTCAACCATTTCAGATACCTGTTGCGCCTCAATCGGCAGGCCGGTTGCAGGCGAATAAGGTGTGCCGACACGGGCAAACAACAGCCGCATATAATCATAAATCTCTGTCACCGTGCCCACAGTGGAACGCGGGTTTTTCGAGGTGGTCTTTTGCTCAATGGAAATCGCCGGCGAAAGCCCTGCAATATGATCCACATCGGGCTTTTGCATCATATCCAGAAATTGCCGCGCATAGGCTGACAGGCTTTCCACATAACGCCGCTGGCCTTCCGCATAGATTGTGTCAAACGCCAGTGACGACTTGCCAGAGCCCGACAAGCCAGTGATCACAACCAGCTTGTTACGTGGGATATCCACGTCGATATTTTTAAGATTATGTTCTCGCGCACCGCGAATTTCGATATTTTTAAGCTCAGACATGCAACGCTACCCAATAAGTGTTCTCAAACTATGTAGTCGGACAGCCCAAAGATGCCAGTGAAATTAAAAGAACACAAGTAGAACATTCATAAAATATTAAGATTTATCTGCCCATAATCTTGCGCACATAGTTACGCGTCTCTTTATAGGGCGGCACGCCGTTGTATTTCGCTACCGCTTCAGGGCCAGCGTTATAAGCGGCAAGGGCCAGACGCCACGTGCCGAACTTGCGGTGCATTTTGGCCAGATAGCGCGCACCACCATCAAGATTTTGTTTTGGATCACGCGGATTAACACCCAAACTGCGCGCAGTTGCAGGCATCAATTGTGCCAGCCCATAAGCCCCGACACGCGATTTAGCCCGCGGATTCCAGCCACTTTCCTGCTGCACAAGACGGTTAAACAAATCCACAGGCACACCGTATTTGCGCGCAGCAGCTTCTGCCATCGGTTTATAAACGCCTTTATACTTGCCATTATAGCGCGCTGAATAACCGTAATCTATCGTGCGCCCGGACAGAATTTTACTGGAACTGCTATATTGTTTCGACAAACGCTTTTCGATCAGATTACTATGTAAGGCGGAAATACGCCGCGATTTAGACGATTTAGAAATGCCCGCCGCCTGCGCTTGCCCGGACAAAGCAACGCTTAATGCCAAAAGAATATGAAAGCCCCACGCCATCAATATACCTATCTGATTAACTCAACTAAACGCTCTTTACCCGTTTTTATACGATTTGAACAGTGTTTGGTTAATTTCCGGTAAAATTAGGTATGATTCATCTTTTCTTCACGCCGATCAGGTGTTCTAACGGTTGTTAACCAAGATTAGATACTAGATTCGATGGGGAGGCCATAATGGCAAGCAGTTTAAACAAAGTAATGATAATCGGAAATCTGGGGGCAGACCCGGAAGTTCGCACTTTTGGCAATGGCGGCAAGGTGTGCAATCTGCGCATCGCCACATCTGAAAGCTGGCGTGACAAAAGTACTGGCGAACGCCGTGAAAAAACCGAATGGCACACGGTCGCAATCTTTTCAGAAGGCTTGGTGCGCGTTTGCGAACAATATCTGAAAAAAGGTGCGAAAGTTTATATCGAGGGCGCATTACAGACCCGCAAATGGCAAGACCAATCCGGGAATGACCGCTATTCCACCGAAATTGTCTTGCAAGGCTTTAACGGTACATTAACCATGCTTGACGGCCGCTCTGGCGGCGGTGGCGGCGGTGGCGATTATGGCCAAGGCGGTGGTGGCGATTACGGCCAGGGCGGCGGTCAAGGCAACCAATCAGGCGGCGGCGGTGGCGGCAATGCACCGGCATCTTCAAATGCGAATATGGATGATGAAATTCCGTTCTAAACAAATAGCCTAATTATTGTTTTATAACAGCCTGTTAGATTACTATCTTCAGGCTGTTTTATTTTTATATATTATCAAGAACCAACAACCACTAAACATTGCGGTCTTGCTCTGGTTCTGCTATAAAAACATACCATATATAGTAGCATAAAAAAGAGCAGGCCAACAGTGAGCGACGAGACAGAAATCCAAGACGAAAACCTCCCTGAACGCCCGGTTTACGACGGGCCGCAAATCTCAATCGAAGAGGAAATGAAAACCTCTTATCTTGATTATGCGATGAGCGTGATTGTCAGCCGTGCGATCCCTGATCTGCGTGACGGGTTGAAGCCGGTCCACCGCCGCATTCTTTATGCGATGCATGAGACTGGCAATACTCACGAAAAATCATACCGCAAATCCGCCCGTGCAGTGGGTGATGTAATGGGCAAATACCACCCGCATGGTGATGCAGCGATCTATGACGCACTTGTGCGTATGGCGCAGGAATTTTCCATGTCCCTGCCTTTGCTGGACGGCCAAGGTAATTTCGGTTCAATGGACGGCGATAATGCTGCTGCGATGCGTTATACTGAAGTGCGCATGGATAAGCCCGCTGCCTTCCTTCTGGCAGACATAGATAAAGACACAGTTAATTTTCAGGACAATTACGACGGCAAAGATAAAGAACCTACCGTTCTACCCGCCCGCTACCCTAATATGCTGGTTAATGGTGCCAGTGGTATTGCCGTGGGCATGGCCACCAACATTCCGCCGCACAATCTGGGTGAAGTGATCAACGCCACCTTAGCCCTGATCGAAGACCCTGATCTGGATAGTCTTGCCCTGATGCAACACATCCCCGCCCCCGATTTCCCCACAGGCGGGCTGATACTAGGCCAAGCAGGCGCACAAAAAGCCTATACCGAAGGGCGCGGCAGCGTCATCATCCGCTCAAAAACCCGCATTGAGGAAATCCGCAAAGATCGTTGGGCCATCATCCTTGATGAAATCCCCTATCAGGTTAACAAAGCCACCATGATCGAGAAAATCGCAGAACTTGCCCGCGATAAAAAGATCGAAGGCATTTCACATGTCCAAGACGAAAGCGACCGTATCGGTGTACGTGTCGTGGTCGAATTGAAACGCGACGCCACTGCAGAAGTCGTGCTCAACCAGCTGTTCCGCTACACGCCGATGCAAACCAGTTTCGGCTGCAACATGCTGGCCTTGAACAATGGCCGCCCGGAACAATTGAACCTGCACGCCTTCCTAAGCAGCTTTATCACCTTCCGCGAAGAGGTCGTCGCAAGGCGCACCGCGTTTGAGTTGCGCAAAGCCCGCGAACGCAGCCACATCCTGTGTGGTCTGGCCGTTGCTGTGTCAAATGTCGACGAAATTGTAACCACCATCCGCGCCTCAGCCGATCCCGCAACTGCGCGCGAAAAACTGATGACACGGGCATGGCCTGCCCATGACATTGTCGAATATATTAAACTGATCGACGACCCAAGCCACACCATTAATGACGACGGCACCTACCACCTGTCTGAAATTCAGGCCCGCGCAATCCTGGAATTGCGCCTGCAACGCCTGACAGCATTGGGCGTGAAAGAGGTCACGGATGAATTGCAGGAACTTGCTGGCAAAATCACTGATTACCTTAGCATTCTACGCTCACGCACGCGCATCATGGCAATTATTTCTGACGAACTGCGCGAAATCCATGAAAAATTCGCGGTTCCGCGTCGCTCCGAGATCGTTGAATATGCCGGCGACATGGACATCGAAGATCTTATTGAACGCGAAGATATGGTCGTCACCGTCACCAACTCGGGCTATATCAAACGCACCCAGTTGAATGAGTATCGTGAACAAAAGCGCGGCGGTAAAGGCACCCAGGGCATGAACACCAAGGACGAGGATTTCGTCACCAATCTGTTTGTCGCCAACACCCACACGCAACTGTTGTTCTTTTCCACCGACGGTATGGTTTACAAGCTGAAAACCTGGCGCCTGCCCCAAGGTGGCCGCACAGCCAAGGGCAAAGCCATCATCAACCTGTTGCCGATCCAGCAGGGCGTTTCCATCGCCGCAATCATGCCAATTGATGTGCCTGAAGAAGACTGGAAAGACCTGCAAATCGTATTTGCCAACTCCGAAGGCGGCGTGCGGCGCAACGCGCTATCCGATTTCACCAACGTCAAATCCAACGGCAAAATCGCGATGAAATTGCCTGAAGGTGTCACCATCGTAGATGTGCGCATTGCCACCGAAAACGATGATTTTTTCCTGACCACCAGCATGGGCAAAGCCATCCGCTTCCCGACAACTGCTGTGCGCGTCTTCAAGGGCCGCGATTCCCTTGGTGTACGTGGTATCAGGCTGGCCAAAGATGATCACGTCGTATCCATGGCCGTGATCCGCCATGTCGATGCAAGCGCCGAAGAACGCAACGCTTATTTCAAAATGCGCCGCGCCATGACAGGTGAAGAAGGCGGTGAGGTTGGTGGCGAAGGAATTGATATTTCCGCCGAACGTTATGAAGAGTTGGCTACCATTGAGCAATGGATATTGACCATCACCAAAGGCGGTTTTGGCAAACGCTCCAGCGCCCATGAATACCGTGTTTCCGGCCGTGGAGGACAAGGTGTCGCTGCTGCCAATCTGGGCCGCCGCGATGACCGCATTATCGCCTGTTTCACCGTAGAGGACGAAGACCAGATCATGCTGGCCACCTCAACCGGCCAATCTATCCGCTGCCCGGTTGCCGGAATTTCGCGTCAAGGGCGCACATCATCCGGCGTCACCGTGTTTAGCGTTGGCAAAGGCGAAGATGTAGTTTCTGTGGCCTATATAGCCGAAAGCTCAGACGATGAAGAAGACGGTAACGCAGAACCAGCCGAAGCATAATCGCGCATGGTGTTAAAACGGGTATATCACGCAGATGCATCCGATCCGACAATTGTCGCTGACAGCTGGTGGCAAGCTTCGGCCAAGCCCATGCATCACAACCCTGCCCCGCTGACAGGCAGCCACACATGCGATGTGGCGATCATTGGCGGTGGCTTTACTGGGCTTAATGCCGCCAAGCATCTGGCAACATCTGGCGTGTCTGTTTGCGTCGCAGAAGCCGGCCATTTCGGCTGGGGCGCGTCAGGCCGCAATGGCGGATTTTGCGCTAATACCAGCACCAAGAAATCATTTTCCAAAATCATATCAGCATACGGAATTGATGGCGCGCGTGATGTCGTGCGGGTGCAAGAGGAAGCCATTGAACAGGTACGCAGCTTTTGTGAGACCGTCGGAATTACATCAGATACCCCCGATAAAAACGCCGAACTTGCCGTGGCCCACACGCCTTACCAACTGGAACAATTGCGTATTGAAAGCGATGAGACAAACCAGCTTTTGGGCCTGAATACCACCGTGATGGATAAGCCAGAACTGACCGCATTGGGGGCTGGTAGCCCAGCGTTTCATGGCGGAATGATCCTGCCTTGGGGCTTTGGCTTGCATCCGCTGAACTATATGCATGCCTTAGCGGATGCCACGATAGACGCGGGTGCTGTTCTTTCTCCACACACTGAAATCCAGTCGGTGACCCGTGAAAACGGGCTCTATATTCTAAGCACAGAGCACAC
>CAXMSA010000092.1:0-358 GCA_964195605.1 uncultured Amylibacter sp. | reverse complement strand
GCATTATTTCCGCCTGCTACCCGATGGCCGCATGATGTTTGGCGGCCGCGGCGCCACCAGTGGAGACCTCATAAAACAACGCGCCTTTTTTCCCGAATTGCGCCGCCAGTTCGATGAAATATTCCCCGCATGGGCAAACGTGGAAACTGATTACCAATGGTCAGGATTTATCGGATTAAACCGTAAAAAAGCCCTGTTTCTAGGCCCGATTGACAGCGATCAAACAGCATGGGCCAGCCTTGCCTATCATGGATCGGGCGTTGCCATGGCCAGTTGGGGCGGCAAAACGCTGGCAAAGCTTATACTGGGTCAAAAAACCCTTGATCAGCTGCCACGGCTTTATACTGATCCAACGCAT
>CAXMSA010000091.1:0-9699 GCA_964195605.1 uncultured Amylibacter sp. | reverse complement strand
AAATCCGCGTCGCTTGTTTCCCACGCCAAGGCGTAGTCACGATAGATGTTTCTAATTGCGTCCATGGCCGTTCCTAAAGCTGAGCTCCCTCAGTTACAGAGTAATGCCGTTTTTGCCCAATAATCAAGGCTCTTGTGCATGCCATGTGTTGGTTCAGGAGTGGTCCTGTTTTTAGCTTAACGTGGATCGAGATGTTATCAGAAAAATCTTCTTTGCTCACGCAACAATTTCAAGCTCAACAGAGCCGACGCTCGTTCTTCGACTCACGGATGGGTTGCTAGAGAGCAGAAAACCAGACGTTTACTGTGATACATCGAACTGGCAGGTTGGGGTCAAAACCGCCGTTCACAATAGAATTTAGAATGTCTGCTTTGGATGCATTAGCTTAAGTTTCCACCCTCAATTCAAGTAAAGTTCGCCTTACACAATCACTTCTTGTCGCGCGCAGCTTTCTCTTCCTTGGTCAGTATGTTGTTCCAAGTATTTTTGCTAATGCCTAACTCGGCTGGCATCGGTTTGGTTTTGCCAACGCTGATTTTTCCACCTTTATTCAAGAATTCCTGAATAAGAGCATCATCTGTGGTTTCTTTGGGGACATGTTTCATAAAGACATGCTTATCGCTTACGCTTACATCAGGCAACAGGTGTTGTTCTGTCATTCTTGTAATTTGTGTCAGGTTTCGCAAACAAGAAAAGCTGGTATTTTGGTGAGATCTAGTGAGTTGCGTTGCAGGGTGTGATGTGTGAAGTTCCACCCTTCATCGCCAAAGGAGATTACGACATGATAATCTATGGATTGGATACCTGCCCAATTTGTCAAAAAGCCCGTAAGGCGTTGGAAGCAGAGGGCAAAGACGTCAGTTTCCGCGATATCCGGGCTGAACCTCTGAGTGAGGCAGAATTGGCTGACTTGATTGCTGAATTCGGGGATCGGTTGGTGGATCGGAAGACAAATGATTACCGAGCACTCAATGATTGGCTTAAAAATTCAGAGGCAGAGGCGCAGATTTCAGCCAAGCCCAAAGTGATGGCTCGCCCTATAATACGTGATGGGGATATTTTTTACCTAGGCTGGGATGAAGCAATTCAAGAAGCTTTATTTCTAGGTTGATGACTTGAACTGAAATGCGAGATTAACTGACTGAAGCCCGATTGGAATGCTCCGCTGCACACGAACAGCAGCAATGCGAAAACTAGGCAGTTGAATGAAAGGCCACGCAAAACGTTGCCTACGAGACACCAGCCGAATGCTTCAGCGCATGTGTTGCAGCGATCAGTTGAATATGCACAGCACAGCCGCCATTGGCTGACTTGCCACGCACGTACTTAATGCGAATGTCTGCTTTGTGGAAATCGACTTAAACATTTGCATCCACAGCGAATGACAGCTTCCCGCCCTTCAGGTCAAATTGTGCTTGGTGCAGCATTGGCCACTAAGGGCTCAAAGCAGACATCTGGCATCATTTGACGGAGTCGTTCAAACTGATGTCCGCTTAGAGCCCATTTGCGACCTTCGCAGTTAATTAACTAGACCCACTTTCGGCCCTTACATATGCTCACAAATGAGTGACACCCCATTGCGATGGAAAGTGACCTATATTACGTTTGATAAACATCGAAAGGCTGGCTTCCCCAGTCCGCCTTGGCATTTTATTCAGTGTTCTTCACGGGGTTGTCGGGAAAGGCGTCAAGCAATGTGGCGTAGCGCATACGGGCGTCTGTGATTTGACTTTCGAGGAAGCCATGAAAGCCAATAATTACGAATAGCCTAACATCACTATTCAGCTATTCGTGGCGAGTTAGGTAAAATCGCTCCACTAGAACTGGCCGGGTTAAGCATTATTAGGATGGAAAAGTCCGTTGGTTTTCGAACGAAAGGCTGCTTAACTGAGAACCTAGATCGGCACTATACCCGCCCCCGTGACACGTAGGCCAGAAATTGACGTGTCAGGAACCAATAAAACATTCTCTTTGGTAAAGTCATCTACGACGGTCAAAATACGAAACCTGCGGCCATCCGTGAACGCATCACTGACGAAACCCAACGGCCAATGTTGATTAGGGCCATCAGGCACTTCCATTGGGCGCCGTGTTCCCAATGCACGCTTACGCCCGCCACGGCGGCGCACTTGCAGCTTCTCTTCTGCATAAATGCGCCTCAGCTTCTTGTGGTTCATATGAATACCTTCACGCTGCAACATCACGTTAATCCTGCGATAGCCAAACCGCCTGCGATCCCTGGCAACACGTTTGATCGCATCACGCAGTTCAGCATCATTGCCCCGTTTGGATTGATACCGAACGCTTGACCTATCCACCTGTAAAACATCACACGCCCGACGCTGGCTCACCTGATGATTGTCAATCAAATGAACCACAGCTTTCCGCTTCACCTCAGGCGTTACCATGTTTTTGACACTCTCGGGATTTGCTACGCAAACCCTGCTGTGCAGCGATTAACATCCCTAAGCATGGCATTATCCAGCATCTGCTCCGCCAACAACGTCTTCACCTTGGCGTTTTCATCTTCCAACGCTTTGAGTTTGCGTGCATCTGATGGCTCCATGCCACCATACTTCGCCTTGTATTTATAAAACGTTGCTTGGCTTATCCCATGTCGCCTGCAAACGTCTGCTGTCCGTTCGCCAGCCTCCTGTTCCTTCAGCATTGAAATAATCTGCTCGTCCGTGAATCGTCTCTTTATTTATCCGTCCTTTGGTTGGGCGGACTCTAAATCATGTTGGAGGAGTTTTAGGGGCGCAGGTCACAATCCACTTACACTCTCTAGGAGTCTCTCAGACTCTAGTAAGGCGGCCTTCCACTTCTCCCGAGCGGTTGTTGTAGAAGGTAGCTTACGGGCATTTTAGACATCACTGAACGCGCCTGAAAAACCATATCTTTGAACTCCTCAACACAGGCAGCATGCTCCAGTAAGAGACCATCACCTTCAATAGCCTTTAATCCCCTTTGAAACCAATCCTCGCCGAGAATCTCCTGAACATCCTTTGGAATGCGTCTACGATAACGCTTACTCCCCGATGGTATTGTATCCAAGTTCTTTAGCTTTAGGATGTCTACCATGTTTTTGATATTACCCTTGGCACTCAATTATGTGTGCTGAATGTGTGTCGATTTGGCCGATAAGGCCATATAAACAGTGAACAATCAACAGGGTAAGGAGTTTATGGTACGGGTGAAGGGACTTGAACCCCCACGCCTCGCGGCGCCAGAACCTAAATCTGGTGCGTCTACCAATTCCGCCACACCCGCACATATTTCGAACAGTCGGTTAGTTTGTTCGAATTTCTTGGGCGTTCTAACGCAAGTGATTTGTGTTGGCGAGCGGAAAATGCACGCCTAAAGCCCCAATGCGCGAAAAACTTCCGGTAATTGTTCGGGAATGTCTTCGGCGATTAGTCCGGGGCCGAAATTCAGCGCGCATTCCACATGCAACCAAGCCCCGGTTTCGGCAGCCTGCATCGGGGCAAAGCCGCGCGCCATAAGGCCCGTGATGAACCCTGCCAATGCATCCCCCGACCCAGCCGTGGCTAGCCAAGGGGCGGCACGTTCATAATGGGCTGAGTTAATGGCACAACACCCATCAGGGCTTGCGATCACCGTACTGGCCCCTTTGAACAGCACTACACAGCCTGCCCGCTTTGCCGCTTCACGGGTCGCGTCCACTTTGGAATAAGCCGGACCTTTTTCAGGGACAGCGTTCAGCTTCTCGGCAATATCGGGAAACAGCCGTGCAAATTCACCTGCATGCGGGGTCAGGACACATTTATCGTGCAGCAAGTCGATCAAATCAGAGTTCTGCGCCAGCAAGGTCAAACCGTCCGCATCCACCACAGTCGCGCGTTTAACCGCTAGCACTGCCGCCAAAATCTCAACCCGATCCTGATCCAGCCCCAAAGCCGGACCGACACAAATCGCATTAATCCGTTCATCGCCAAGAACCGCAGTCAATGCCTGTGCATCCGCCACAGGCGTCAGCATTATCGCGTTCAACTGTGCGGCATGTTCCGCCACCGCATCAGGTGGGCAAGCCACGGTCACCACCCCTGCCCCAATGCGCAAAGCACTACGCGCCGCAAGGCGGGCGGCACCAGTTTTAGAGGATGGGCCCGACAA
This sequence comes from uncultured Amylibacter sp., assembly GCA_964195605.1. Taxonomy (GTDB): domain Bacteria; phylum Pseudomonadota; class Alphaproteobacteria; order Rhodobacterales; family Rhodobacteraceae; genus Amylibacter. The sequence goes on along the minus strand of CAXMSA010000091.1, from coordinate 5,565 downwards.
AATATATGCGTGCCCGTAAGCATATTTATGGAAATAAATTTCTTTGTTCGAAATAAAATCAACCCAATCAGATGATAAAGTGACAACATACTTACGATGAAGAAGCGCATCAGGTTGGTTCTTATGATATATATTGAGTGATTTAACCCAATCTCGCCCACTTCTTCCCCTTAGGCCAATATCAACAACTTTTAATTTACCACACAACAACGGTGCATTTTCTAAAAAATGGCCGATTTTCAAACTATGGAAAGAAACTGTTAAGTTTGCACGTATTGCGCATTCTTCGGGCATATCAATACCAAAGGAAATCCCGCTACTTGTGCAAACACCGCTTGGGATATCAATGGAAACAACCCGCAAATAGCTTCCTTCTTGATGATGAATACTAGCCAAATCATTGACCAACATCTGAAGTTCAAACAGTGTTTCAAATGGCCTGCCAATTCCTGTACCAAATATGGCATCTATAATGAGGGCATCTTTATCTTCATCGCAATCATTTAAACTATCGCTTTGTAACGTCTTAACCTCCCCCTTCTCCCGCCATCGATCACAATTCATCTTCGCGTCGGGCGGCAGCTTACCCTCATCCCCATAAAGGAAAACCTCAACCTCCCAGCCCCATTCGTGCAGCAACCGCGCCACAACAAACCCGTCACCACCGTTATTGCCCGGCCCACACAGCACCACCGCACGGTGTGAAGTCTTGGCCAGCTCCGGCCATTCCTCAAAAATCGCCTCAACCACGCCTGCCCCTGCACGTTCCATCAGCTCCAGTCCGGTGACTTCACCACTTTCAATGGCAGCTTGTTCAATAGCGCGCATTTGGGCAGATGTTAGAAGTTTAGTCATCACAAAGAATCCATTCTGTCTATTTATTGTGCAATCTGCCTATCTTTTAATCAAATACACCCAATTCACATCACATTCGAACAGGCAAATCACAGCTCATTTGCACATCATCCTAAACCCCTACAACACTGCCCTCAAGCATTAGTCAGGGAGTTTTGCGATGAAAAAAATCGAAGCCATCATCAAGCCGTTCAAACTGGACGAAGTGAAAGAGGCCCTGCAAGAGGTTGGCATTCAAGGTCTAACCGTTATCGAAGCCAAGGGCTTTGGCCGCCAAAAGGGCCACACCGAACTTTATCGTGGTGCTGAATATGTCGTCGACTTTCTACCCAAGGTGAAAATCGAAGTGGTATTGGAAGACGAACAGCTGGAAGCCGCGATTGAAGCCATCGTAGACGCTGCCCGCACTGAAAAAATCGGCGACGGCAAAATATTTGTCTCTACCATAGAACAAGCCATCCGTATTCGTACGGGTGAAGAAGGCGTTGACGCGCTTTAATCCATAACACTGAAACCTGCTCTATAAGGATTGATAAAATGAGTGCAAAAGATCTGGTCAAACGCATTGCGGATGAAGACATCCAATATGTAGACATCCGTTTCACGGACCCACGCGGCAAGCTGCAACATGTAACTGTTATCAACGATGAAGTTGATGAAGACTTCCTTGAAGGCGGCTTTATGTTTGATGGCTCATCCATCGCCGGTTGGAAATCCATTGATCAGTCAGACATGAAACTGATCCCCGATTGCGACAGTGCCTATATTGATCCGTTCTACGCGGAAAAAACCATCTGCGTGCATTGCCATGTGGTAGAGCCTGACACCGGCGAAACATATGAACGTTGCCCACGTTCCACAGCGATGCGCGCCGAAGCTTACCTGATCTCTACAGGTATTGGCGACCAGTCATATTGGGGCCCAGAAGCCGAGTTTTTCCTGTTTGACGATGTACGTTATTCCAACTCTATCAACAAGGTATCGTATGAAGTTGATGCAGCCGACGCATCCTGGAACACTGACACCGAATACGAAATGGGCAACATGGGCCACCGTCCAGGTGTTAAGGGCGGTTATTTTCCGGTGAACCCGACGGACGCAGCCCAAGACATCCGTTCCGAAATGCTTTCCACCATGAAACGCATCGGAATGAAAGTTGACAAACACCACCACGAAGTGGCCTCTTGCCAACACGAGCTTGGTCTGGTGTTTGGCCCTCTGACCAAACAAGCGGATGACTTGCAAAAATACAAATACATCATCCACAATGTGGCCCACGCTTACGGCAAGTCAGCCACTTTCATGCCAAAACCTATTGCAGGTGACAATGGCACGGGGATGCACGTGAATATGTCGATCTGGAAAGAAGGCAAACCATTGTTTGCAGGCGACAAATACGCTGACCTTTCACAAGAGGCACTCTATTTCATCGGCGGCATCTTGAAACACGCCAAAGCGTTGAACGCAATTACAAACCCTGCCACAAACAGCTACAAACGCCTGATCCCGGGTTTTGAAGCCCCTGTGCTGCGGGCATATTCTGCGTCAAACCGTTCGGGTGCTGTGCGTATTCCATGGTCAGAAAGCCCCAAAGCAAAACGCGTTGAAGCACGTTTCCCTGATCCGGCCGCAAACCCCTACCTGTGCTTTGCCGCACTACTTATGGCTGGCCTTGACGGTATTAAAAACAAAATTGATCCCGGTGAAGCCTCTGACAAAGACCTTTACGACCTGCCACCAGAAGAACTGGCAGAAATCCCAACAGTTTGCGGATCATTGCGCGAAGCTTTGGAAGAGTTGGAAAAAGATATGGACTTCCTTTTGGCAGGTGATGTGTTCACCAAATCACAAATCGAAGGTTATATGGAACTGAAATGGGAAGAGGTTTACGCTTACGAGCACACACCACACCCAATTGAGTTCCAGATGTATTACAGCTGCTAGGAATAGCGTCTAATATAAGATTTTAAGGGGCCTATTGGCCCCTTTTTATTCATCATCTGCACGAAAACAATGAAAGCGCAATGCATCGCCTTTTGGGGTAATATAACAGCTTTTATAATCATACAGATTTTCTACGCTGTAAAACGCGGTGCCATTTTTTGTGCGATATTCCATATGATCTGTATCAGGGTAATTTTCAGCTGTTACCGAAAATAAAACCTCATTTCCGTTCATAAACTCTTGTTGGAACACACCAGTTCCAGAAGCTTGTACTTGCGTACAAGCCATTTCGGCCAACTTATATGTCTGTGACATTTCAGGGGTTTTCTCAAAGCTGGCACAAGTGCCTTTTCTTTCCCAAAAACCCGCAAATGCCGTTGTATTACTGACTAAAACAGCAACGATAGTTACGGCAATACATCGGTATAACGGCTTCATTTCTTACCTCCTTGAAGTTTATTAAGTCCAGAATACAGCATCAACCCGTAACCGCACAACAGATCAGATAATTTAGTCCAAGCCGTGTTGAATTCTGCCATCGGCAATCCCGACTTTCCTTGTAACTGACCAACAGTAGATACCCCGTCTATCTCCCCCAGTAATCTGGCAGCCTGCGGTGACATGCCCAAGCCCAGTTTTTGGCCGTTGATTGCCACAGGCAGGACGCCGCGTTGCAGTATAAACGCTTCAACTTTTTTCGGGTCTTCACCAATAAAATGCGGAATTGCATCTGACGCTGTCGGGTCGGCTTTCAGCGTCATCCCAGCATTTACTGCATAACCCATATGGGTTTTCATATTGCCACGTAGCTTCTCAGCCAAATGCATTTCATCTGCACGGCTAAACCCTTTGGGTCGCTTGAAATCAGGCGGCAAAATTCCGTCCAGTGAATACATTGCAGGTTGGGTGAAATCAGCCAGTTCCAGCCCTGCAGTTTCCAGGTAACCCAGTACATCGCGCACAGTGCACGATATATCCTGACTGTGCAGCAGCAAATCATAAAACCCCGCGTCGCCATCATTGTGATCACCCACTAGGGTGTTGCGTTTAAATTCATGGTTCTGGGGCAGCCTTTGTAAAACCGACTTGCCAAAAACCAGGCGATCTTGCGGCGTCATATCCACGCTTAATTCCCCAAATGCTTCTTGCAACGGGTAGACCCCACTACGCCCATAAGGTGCATAGACCATAAAACCCAAGCCGCCCTTGGGGCTTAAGGCTTTCGATAATGCATCAAACCCTGCCTGCGGTTCTGGCAAGTGATGTAGCACGCCGCAGCAATCAATATAATCAAATTCACCATGCTCAGGGGCATCCAGCAGGCTACCGGTTATGAAGGTGATATTCTTTAACCCCCGAACCTTGGCCCGCTGCTCGGCGATTTTTCGCGTTGAAACCGACAGGTCAATATAGGTGATATCATAGGGGCGTTTTGCATCTGTTAAAAGTTGCGCGATTTGTATCAACCCATCACCAGAGCCGCCACCGGCGATCAGCACTTGAAATGGGGCACTCCAACCACGCATCCCGCCAAATACATGATGATCAATTTCCATCGGGTTTGAAGGTGATCCGGCAATCAGCCGTTTGTTTTCATCCATCGGGTCGCGCGCAGGATACGGATAGGCATCATAGTGTTCCTGAATGCGCGTCATGATCTGCCTGCCTTTATTTGAGTAGTCAATTATCTTAATGTCTTATCGCATCATATCCAAAGTGGAAATAGTTACACTTGATAGATTTGGCCAAGCCAGAGTAGACTAACGCAATTCCGATTGAAAAGGCCGTAATGCTGCGCTCTAAACCCCTTACTAAGATAGAAGCAAATGAGCTTTTTGAAACTTGCCTGGCGGGCACAAAGCGGACCAAATCCCGCATCATCCTGCTTGCAGGGCTGGCATTGATAATGACGCTTATCTATCCTTATAAGATCATTTTGATTTGGTATATTTCGATGATGGTAGTGGATTTTCTAAATACAAAATGTGAAACCCTGATCATCCGTGCTTATGAAAGCTCCGATCCGCTAAACCTCAATTTTCTACCGCAGTTTTTTATAATTTCATGGGCAGAATCGCTGTGTATGGTTGCTTTGATTATCGCTCTTTCATTTTATGAAGGGCAGGTATCACATTTCATTCCCTATATAGTTCTGTTGTGTGCATCTATCTATATTGCCACAAGCACATTTCATAATGCGATTTTAATGTTTGGCCATCTGGCACTTTACAATCTGACTCTATTACTTGTATCCACTCGCGATGTGGCTTTAACCTATCCCAATACCAATTCAATAATATGGGTGCAATTTTTAGGTTCTATTTTAATCGCGCTTTTCCTGACTGATAGCTACAGATTTTTTCATAAACTACATATTGAGGGGCGTGAAAAATCACGCGAAGTGGATGAAGCCAGAAAACACGCAGAAAAACTAACCCAACAGAAAAGCGATCTGATTTCTGCTATTGGCCATGAATTGCGCACCCCGCTCACAGGCATCCTGGGGTTTTCACAAATCCTTAAACGTAATGAACTATCTAAAAAGCAACACGAATACATTGATTTGATTGAAGGTGCCGGAAAAAATATACATCTTTTACTGTCCAATATTCTAGATGGCGAAAGCCTGGAACAAGACAGGCTTCAGTTGTGCATCGGGGAAACTGACATTCGTGCCTTATTGACCCGTACACTCAAATTTTTTGAATTTTCAGCACATAAAAAAGGTAGGGTCATGCCTATCTGATTGATGATTTTTCATCATAA
>CAXMSA010000090.1:0-9875 GCA_964195605.1 uncultured Amylibacter sp. | reverse complement strand
ATTCGTAGCCACCACCTGCGCAGGTACCGTTAATCGCTGCGGTGTATTTTTGTCCGGAGTGCGCGCTCGCATCCTCCATCGCACTGCGGGTTTCGTTGGTGAACTTGCAAAAATTCACTTTATGCGCATGCGCAGCCCCGCCCAGCATTCTAATGTTTGCCCCAGCGCAAAAAACCTTTTCTTTGCCCGATTGCATAACAATGACCTTCACTTCAGGATGTTCAAAGCGCAGCCTTTGCACAACATCTGCCAGTTCAATATCTACACCTAAATCGTATGAATTTAACTTCAGCTCATAGCCTTCAAAAAGACCGCACTCCTCATCCACATCCATAAACAAGTTCGCAACCGCGCCATCATACACCACACGCCAGTGCTTGTAGCTTGACGGATCGGTTTGAAAGTCGATTATCTTGGACACAATACAATCTCCTGAATATGTAGAATCTAGCATAATAGTGCAATATTACGGATGCGTAAACTATCTTACGCAGAAATCCATGCATTATAATACATAAATCATACTGATTTTAGCATGTTTACCGCATATCCACATTCGCCCGTTCAATGCGTTCCAGCCGGCCTGTAAATGCAGCAATTATCGCACAGGTTATTTCAGGTTGATCAATGTGGGGCGCATGGCGGCACTTCTCTAAAATCTCTATATCCACTGGTGAATAAATACGCTCATCTATCTCTTGCAGCTGCGCAAAGGTTCCATATTCATCTTCACGGCCCTGTATTGCCAAAACCGGAATACGCAAATAATCAATAGCACTGGCAACATCCCATTCCTTAAAATCCGGATGTAGCCAGCTATCATTCCAGCCACGAAAGGTATTATCAGGATCACGATGATATTTTGCCATACGCGGCTTTAAATCACCCGTATCATAAGCAATTTTGGCTTTAGAGATTTCCGCCAGCGCAATCGGTTCGGTGAAAAAATGCGGGGCCATTAACACCAGCCCCCGAATGCGATGATCTTCAACACTACCAGCATAGATTGCAGCAATAGAGGCACCATCACTATGCCCCAGCAATATGCCGCGTTGAAATCCGATTTGATCCAGCACCTGTGGCAAAACATCCACCGCCTCAACCGTCATATAGTTTAACGGTCTGGGCAGATCAGCCAGATCAGACTGCCCGTAGCCTGAACGCGAATAGGCAAACACACCAAAACCTGTCAGGTCAGCCAGCTTTTGTGGAAAATCGCGCCATAAAGCCAGACATCCCAAACCTTCATGTAGCATGATGATTGTGGGGGCATCATTTGGCGCAGGACCAAAGCATGCGTATTCCAGATCTTTACCACCGACTTTAAGCGTCGCAGCCGTTTCATTGCACCACTTAAACATCTTCACTGGCCCGTAATTTAAACCGCTGAATTTTACCAGTAGCCGTTTTAGGTAAATCTGGTACAATCTTTATCCAGCGCGGATACTTCCATTTGCCAACTTTTTCTTTAACGTGATCTTTCAGTTTTTGCTGAAGTTCCTCACTATCTTCACCAGCCTTTAACACAACAAAAGCCTTCGGTTTATCCAACCCTTGATCATCTTGTGCAGCAACAACCGCAGCTTCTAATATCGCAGGGTGAGATGCCAAAGCCTGTTCAATTTCAAAAGGGGAAACCCAGATACCTGAAACCTTGAACATGTCATCAGTTCGACCGCAGTAAATATAACGACCCGCATCTGATAATTCATACTTATCACCGGTACGAACCCAGCCATCTTCAAACGTATCTTGGCTTTTCTTGGGTTGGTTCCAATAATCAATGGCAGAGGATGCACCACAAACCAGCAGTTCACCTATTTCACCGATGTTAGTGTCATTTCCCGCTTCATCAACCAAACGCAGGTTGTAACCGGGAACAGCCGTGCCTGAAGTGCCGTAATTTACATTATTGCCGCTATTGGACAGAAAGATATGCAGCATTTCTGTTGACCCGACACCATCAAGAATATCAACGCCCCAAAGTGCGCGCCACCGGGTGCCGATATCTTCAGGCAAAGCCTCACCCGCCGAAATGCAGCTGCGCAAATCAAGCTTCGGCTTTTGCACATCGCCTTCAAGATAGGCAAGGATCGCTGCATATAATGTGGGTACACCACAAAAAACACTTGGGCGGTATGTGTTAAGAATATCAATAGAACTGGCTGGTGTGGGGCGTTCTGAATTTAAAATTGTTGTTGCCCCGACCGACATCGGAAACGTCATTGCATTGCCCAAACCGTAAGCAAAAAATATCTTTGCAACAGAATAGACCACGTCATCTTCACGAATTTTCAACACTTGCTTGCCGTAAGTATCTGCCGTGAATTTTAGATTGCCGTGAATATGGCGAACACCTTTGGGCTGCCCGGTGGTACCCGATGAATAAAGCCAAAATGCAACATCATCGCAGGCCGCATCTATTGCATCAATAGGTTTAGCCTTGGCGGTAAAGTCAGTGTAGCTTTCCATCCCTTCCGGGGCATTGGCACCAACCACAATAATCTTATTCAAGTGGGCACTGGTCTTAATTGCAGGACTTACTACGGGCAATAATTCTTCGGATATGAATAGGCATGTAGCCTTACTATCATTAAAAATCGTTTCATAAACAGACGTTGCTAAAAGTGTATTTAACGGCACTGGAATAACACCTGATTTCAGGCAACCCCAGAAAATCTCGGGGAATTCTATCTTGTCCAACACCAACATAATCGCACGTTCATTCGGGTGAATCCCTGCGTCTGCCAGTGCGCCTGCAACCTTACCAGAACACGCTGACAGCTCCCGGTAAGTAATCTGTCGCTTCTGGCCCACTGCTTCTTGAAACGCGATCCTTTCACCCCGCCCTTCATCCACATGCCTATCGACAAAATAAAGCGCCGCATTCCCTTCATATGACATTTATAGCCTCCCGCTAATGTCTAAAACAGCGCGAAATATTCGCGTTCTTCCCATTCAGAGATGGTGGCAATATAACGTTCCCATTCCGCCAGTTTGATGTGGCAATAATAGTCGACAAATGCATCGCCAAGCTGTTCACGATAAAAACCACTATTCTTCAAAGCATGGATTGCGTCAATCAGGCTTTTAGGCAAAAGCTGCGCGTCACTGTCATAGGGCTGCTCTACAGGTGCAGGTGCTGTCAGCTTTTTGTTAACGCCATCAAGCCCCGACAGGATTTGCGAAGCGATATAGAAATAAGGGTTGGCGGCAGGTTCACCAATACGGTTTTCAATACGACTGGCTGTGTCACCCACAGCAGACAAAGCACGGATCATTGCACCCTTATTATCACAACCCCATTGAATTCGATCAGGTGCCAATGAGAATGGGCGATAGCGCTTATACCCGTTCACTGTCGGCGTTGAAAACAAACAACTGGCCGCCGCATGTTCCAGTATTCCGGCAATCCATTGACCTCCAAGCGATGAAATCTTTTGGCCTTTCTGTGGCACAAACAGGTTTTCACCGGTTTTCAGATCAATCAATGACTGATGCAGATGCCAACCGCTGGCTAAAGCATTTGAAAACTTCGGGCGACACATAAATGTGGCATGCAGACCTTGCCTGCGGCAAACCTGTTTCACCATTGAACGAAACAACACCATGTTATCCGCATGCGCGATGCCTTTTGCAGGATCAAAAGTGACCTCTAACTGGCTGGGCCCAAATTCCACTTCCAGTGATCGGATCGGTAGATCAAGTGCCTGACAGTTTTCGCGGATCAGATCATAAACATCTTCAAGCTCATCATAGCGTTGCTCTGAAAGATACTGAAACCCTTGCGTCAGCAATTGTGTTTCAGGCGGCGTGCCGGGTTGGCCCGCATCATTCAGGCCAAGCTTGGGATCGGTGATGCGCAACACATGAAACTCAACCTCTAACCCGGTGACAATCTCTAACCCCTTTGTATGCAGTTTTGCCAACGCTTTTTTCAACAGGCTGCGTGAACAAACGGGAACGGGCGTGCCATCTGTATGATACAAATCTGCCAGCAACCAGCCATTTTTAGATGACCACGGCAAAATACGAAACGTCGAGGGATCAGGCAACATAATCACATCGCTGGCCCCTGTCAGAACCCCGTCGCCAAAGCCGATATCTTCCTGCCAGACAGGGTATACCGTGACATGAGAGGTATCTTTCAACAACAGCGTCGAGGTCATATTAACGCCATTTTCAAGCGCGCCCTTCAGGCTGTCTATAACAAGCGTCTTACCGCGCAATAGCCCGTGTTGATCAACAAAAGAGACCCGAATAACCTCTAAGCCAGCCGCATCCGCCTGTTTAATTATTGCTGTCGCTTTGGTCCTATCATCTGCCGTCCAAAGCCCGTATTTCTCAACGAAACTGGGCATCATATTTCCCCATCTTTTTAATCAATGCTATAGCTTTGCATCCCATTCACAAACCGCACGACGTTCAGCATCTTTTTTGCGCCACAACACCTCATGATCATCGGTTTGTGCAACCGCATCAAGCGCGATGGGGCCAATAACATCTTTTGGCGGCAAATCTGACAGAAAACTCGATAGGTCAGGATCATCGGAATTCATCTTATTAATTGCTTGTCTTATCAGCTGTCGATGCGCCCCGATTGCCTTGTCAGAAGTTGCCAGATTCTCCAATGTCCGATCCCGAATACGCCCTTGCGATTCAACTGCCCACTGATCATGAACATTAATATCCATGCCCATGCCAGTATAAGTTAGGGTTTCCTGCTCTTTGGGGTCAAACCCATACTCATTAGCGGCATTACGTTTTGGCTTATAATCTTCGCCAGTACTTTCACTGACCCGTTGCGCACGCATTTTCTCTTTGTCGACAGGGGCTTCAAAACTAGTGAACATCGTGTACCAAAAGCAACTTTCATCATCAATCGGCACATGCCATTGGGTGATATTCATCGTTGCAGACATCGGAATAGTGATCGCACAAGGGAACACTTGATTGGTGACGCGCACATGGGTTTCGCCGCCTTTCAGGTGGCGCAAAGTGGTCAGGCGTAACCCGTATTCGGTTTTATCAACCAGTATTTCGGGGCGTGGGTATTCACGCAGCACCTGGGTGATCGGAATATCCGTTCCCGCAGCCGTATCACGAAATTGCTTGCCGTATTGATCGCTTGGGTCTTCATCTTCCAAAAACCGGTGCAGGAATGATGCATGCACCGGATCAATCCCCACTTCCAGTGCTTGCAACCAGTTACAATTCCAATAGCCCTTAAAGGCAAACACATGGCTTTCTGGCGCACGAAAACAATCAAAATTAGGAAATTCCGGCGGCTCACCTTCACCCATAAAAGCAAAAATAATTCCGTTCTTTTCGACCACAGGATAAGATGTCGTTTTAATCTTTTCATAGGCGGTTGAACTTGTCGGTTCACCGGGTTGTTCCAGACATTGGCCATCTATGGCAAAGTTCCAACCATGGAACGGGCAACGTAATCCGTTGCCTTCCAGACGGCCATAACACAGATCAACACCGCGATGCGGACACCTACGATCAATCAAGCCAAGCGCACCTTCGTCATTGCGAAACAGAACCAGCTTTTCCCCCAGCAAATGCACAGGCGCAATACGTTTGTCGCCACTTAATTCTTCAGACAAGGCGGCGGGAATCCAATATTGACGCATGACTTTGCCAGTGGGCGTGTCTGCCCCCGCTTGGGTAAGTACGTCATTCTTCTCTTTGCTTAACATGCAAACTCCCCCATTTATTTATCGGATATTTTCGCTGGAACGCGTCCAGGAAAATCATGCTTTTACAGGTGCAGAATACTATCAGTCTTAATTATTCTGAAATTAATTAACACAAACGCCCATTCAATTAACGGATAGCTTGCCTAAACCCCAAGGTAACGGTGTAATGCATCCCTATCTTTGCGTAACGCATCCGATGTGCCGTCCCAGACGATTTTACCGCGTTCAATAATGAAATTACGGTCAGCAATGCGCAAAAGATCTTTCAGGTTCTTATCCACGATCAGAATGGACATGCCTTGTCCACGGATCAGGTTTAAGGATACCCATATTTTTTGTCGTACCAGTGGGGCCAGACCTTCGGTTGCTTCATCCAATATCAACAATTTCGGGTTGGTCATCAAAGCCCGCCCGATAGCCAGCATTTGCTGTTCCCCGCCCGACAGTAAATTCCCCATAGAGGACCGCCGTGTTTCCAGTTCCGGAAACAACTCAAACACCCGTTCCACCGTCCAGGGGCTTGCAACTTTTAAATGATTGCTGGAAGTCGCCACAAGATTTTCCCACAGCGATAAGTTCGGGAAAATCTGCCGCCCTTCGGGCACCAGACCAAGACCTAGATTAGCGGTTTTAAATGAAGGTCGCCCAACAAGTTCTGTGCCTTCAAATTCAATCGATCCAGAGGTTGCAGGCACAATCCCCATCACCGAATTGATCGTCGTGGTTTTACCCATACCATTGCGCCCAAGCAAGGTAGCCACCTGCCCTGCACCGATTTCCAAATCAATACCGAATAAGGCTTGTGACGTGCCATAATGGCTGACAAGGTTTGATATTTTTAACATCATTCCTCTCCCAAATAGGCATGGCGAACGTCATCATTGCTACGAATTACATCGGGCAAGCCAGTGGCAATAATCTGGCCGTAAACCAGTACAGATATGCGATCTGCCAGCGCGAATACCGCATCCATATCATGTTCGATCAACAAGATTGTACGTTGGCCTTTCAGCTCTTTCAGAAACGTGACCAACAAGGCACTTTCCTCTGGCCCAAGCCCGGCCATAGGTTCATCCAGCAACATCAATTCAGCCTCAGACGCCAATGCAATCGCAATTTCCACCTGCCGGTGTTCACCATGTGACAGAGCTGAAGTCAGGTCATTCGCGCGTTTACGCAGCCCAACTTTGCGCAGGCTTTCCATTGCTTTATCACGGATATGGCTGATCTTGCGGGCAGGTTTCAAAAACTTGAATGAATGCCCGTCGTTAGCTTGCACAGCAAGGGCTATGTTATCCAAAACCGACATGCTCATCACCAGTGATGTGATCTGGAATGAACGCGTAATCCCCAGCTTGGCACGCTTATATGCAGGCGTATTGGTGATATCAGAACCGTTCAGCATGATCGTGCCTGCGTCAGGTTTCAGCACCCCTGACAGCTGTGAGATCAGCGTAGTTTTCCCAGCCCCGTTCGGGCCGATAATTGCATGGATCTCACCCTTAACAACATCCAGATCCACATTATCTGTAGCTGTGACCCCGCCAAAGCTTTTCTTCAATCCCTTCACTTCCAACAAGGTGCTCATATTATTCCCCCTTGCCCTTGAACAGGCCCATCAGCCCACCGCGAATAAACAGAACCACCCCGATCAGCATCAGACCGAACGGCAGATGCCAAAATATAGTGAAGGACGACAGTATTTCTTCCACCAGAATAAATACTGACGAGCCTAGAACCGGTCCAAATGACGTTGCAGAGCCGCCCAGGATCACCATAAACATCAGCTCACCCGAGCGTGTCCAGTGCATCATATCGGGGGAAATAAATGTAGTGAAATTACCCAGCAAGAAGCCTGCATAACCGCACATAACCCCCGAAATAACATAGGCGATCAGGCGGTAGAAATAGGTGTTATAGCCCAGTGTCACCATACGCTCATTGTTTCCCTTGGCCCCTTGCAGAACCATACCAAAGCGTGAGTTAACAATCACTTTGACCAGCAGCATGGCAACCACAAGTGACACATAGCTAAGCCCGTATAACTGCATCGGACTATCCAGACTGATAAACGGCAATTCAGATCGCACATCAATCGTCAGCCCGTCATCGCCGTTATAAACATCCAATGACTGAAACAGGAAAAATGCCATTTGCCCGAAAGCCATCGTGATCATAATGAAATATACACCTTTGGTGCGCAGGCTGATCGCACCCGTGATCAGGGCGAATAGCGCAGAAACCCCGATCGCCAGTGCGAGATGCAGTAAACCGTTATAACTGGCGATCAGATCAAACCCGCCCCATGTGGCGTGATGCGAAGGAATGCCCACGGCATAGGCGCCAAGCCCGATAAACGCAGCATGCCCAAACGAGACCATACCGCCAAACCCAAGGATCAGGTTCAAGCTAACCGCTGCAATACCCAAGATCACAAGCCGCGTTGCCAGATCCATATAAAACGCATGCCCGTTCATCAGGAAATAGGGTGGTAAAACTGCCAGTGCAATCATTCCGATCAGCGTGGCCCAACCGATTTTTGTCATGTTTTTCATCAACGCACCTTCGGCGGGAACAAGCCCTGTGGTTTTACTGCCAAAATCACAGCCATAAGAATATATATCATCATAGCTGAAACAGCAGGTGCTGCGGTTTCAGCCGCGTTCTCGCTCATAAACACTGTAAACAATGTATCCAGGAATGAGCGCCCCAAAGTATCAATTAACCCGATAATCACAGCCGCAATAAACGCGCCTTTCATCGAGCCGATACCGCCAATAATAATCACAACGAATGCAGTAATGATAATCTGTCCACCCATCCCGATTGTGGCCCCGGTTATCGGTGAAATTAGCATACCTGCCAAACCTGCCAACATTGCGCCAAGGGCGAAAACCAGTGCAAACAATGTTTGGATATCAATGCCAAGTGCCGACACCATAGTGCGGTTTGATGCACCCGCCCTGATCAACATGCCCAACCGTGTGTAGTTTACCAGCCAGAACAACCCACCAGCCACAGCCAACCCTGTGCCAATAATCAGCAGACGGTAAACCGGAATGACAGCGCCTTCAAACAATGCGACCTGCCCGTCCAGCCATACGGGAAGCGGCACGGTAATGCCGGCGGGCCCCCAGATGATATGGACCAATGTATCCAGTACCAAAACCAGCCCGAAAGTGCCCAATACATGATCCAAGTGGTCTTTGTCATAAAGGTTGCGCGCGACAACACGCTCAACCGCATAGCCAACCAGTCCAGTTAACGGCAGAGCGATAAGAACGGCCCAAAGGAAATTACCCAGCAACAAGGTCAGAGATGCGCAGATAAACGCACCGACCATATAGATCGAGCCATGTGCAAGATTCACAAAATCTAGAATGCCGAAAACCAGCGTTAGGCCAGAAGCCACCAGAAACAGTAACAACCCCAGCTGCAAACCGTTTAGCACCTGTATAAACAAAAGTGTGTAATCCACGAGAGTAATTCCGCTAAGCGTTACGTGAATATGGCCAGGGATTATTTCCTGGCCATACCAATTTCAATGTCGCCAAAATTTAGTTCAATGAACAATCTTTGGCGTAAATATCCTGATGCGCTTCGTAAACCGTTTGCACGATTTTCGTTGTCCAGTTGCCATCATAATCTTTAACAACTTCACGCAAGTAATAGGCCTGAATAGGCATATGGTTGTTACCATATGTGTATTCACCACGCACAGAAGGATAGCTTGCAGATTTCATCGCCGCACGCATACCATCCATATTAGACAAATCGCCACCAACAGCTTCAATCGCTGACTTGATCAGGAAGATCGAATCGTAGGCTTGTGCCGCATAAAACGACGGGTAAGAACCGTGTTTGGCGCGAAAGTCAGCCACAAAGCGTTTGTTTTGTGCATTATCAAGCGTTGGATCCCAGTGCTGTGTGAACTGTGAGCCCAGAACATCTGTAAAGTTTGCAGCTTGGAATTTCGGCAATGATAAGGCGTCAACACTAAATACCGTATAAAGCGGCAAGCTGTCTTTCAGGCCCGCCTGTTGATATTGCTTCATGAAAGCACCACCGGCTTTGCCGGGGTAAAACACAAACAAACCTTCAGCGCCTGATGCTTTGGCTTTCGCCAGCTCAGCTGAAAAATCCAACTGTGTCGGCCCCCCCCCCACCCCC
>CAXMSA010000089.1:9568-10029 GCA_964195605.1 uncultured Amylibacter sp. | reverse complement strand
TGACTTATATTGATGAAGTTCACGCGGTTGGGCTTTATGGCGCACGCGGTGGCGGTGTCACAGAACGTGATGGCTTGGCCGGGCGCATAGATATGATCAACGGCACGCTTGCAAAAGCTTACGGGGTGATGGGTGGTTATGTGGCCTGCAATGCGAAATTGGCCGATGCAATACGCTCTTACGCGCCCGGGTTTATCTTTTCCACATCACTGGCCCCGGCAATTGCCGCAGGCGCCAAAGCATCTGTAGATTATCTGAAAAATCATCCCGAACTACGCGTTTTGCACCAACAACGCGCCCAAAATCTTAAGACACAGCTTATGGCTTTAGGCATGCCCGTTTCTGATTACGGCAGTCACATCGTACCGATCCACGTGGGCGATCCGGTGAAATGTAAAATGTTGTCTGACATGCTGATGGAAGAGCATGGTATATACGTTCAGCCGATCAATTTCCCAACA
>CAXMSA010000089.1:0-9558 GCA_964195605.1 uncultured Amylibacter sp. | reverse complement strand
ACACCATCACCGGTGCACACAGACACTATGATCCGCGAATTGGTCATGGCTTTGGATGGGTTATGGGGGCAGTGCGCATTAAACCGCTCAATACTAGCGGGCTAAACATTGTTTTAAGCTAAAGGGGTGCTTTATCTAATTATTTGTGGTACTTATGCACCAATGAAGGAGAAACCTTCTCGATTCGAGGCAATAGATCGCAGGAATTAGGTATAGGCTATGACGACACCGGTAGGGGAATTTCGCCCAAAGGGATTTGATGCGTACCCGCTTTCTTTAGGGGACATGCTGCGCGGCGAGCGTGCAACGGCAGGCAAGTCTCTGCAAGATGTACAGGCAGATATCAAAATTGGTATAAAATACATTCTCGCGATAGAAGATGGCGATGTATCGGCCTTTGAAACTACTGGATTTATCGCAGGGTATGTACGTTCCTATGCTCGCTATCTGAATTTGGATGGGGATAAAGCATTTACCCAGTTTTGTCAGGAAACCGGTTTTAACGGTGGCCAGACAAAAACATTTGATCAAAAGCGCGCAAGTAATAAGGCTAAACAAAGCAGCATGTTCTATAAGGCGGCGGTCGGAAAATCGAATGCCGCAACAATGGGGCCAATCACATTGCCAACGCAACGTTGGTACGAACAGGTTTCATTTTCTGCAATTGGCTCTTTAATGGTGCTGATGGCGCTGGTTGTTGGACTGGGTTACGGCGGATGGAAAGTTTTACAAGAAGTGCAACGGGTTCAGTTTGCCCCGGTGAATGAAGTGCCGGGTGTGGTCTCTGATATTTCTGTATTAGCTGATGGTGGTAATCTGTATGATGCTGGCCCTGTGTTGGGCCAGACCGGATCTGTTGAAATCACAACGGGTTCTGTTGTCTCGTTGGATAAACTATACCGCCCGCAGGAATTTGATCTGCCTAGTGTTGTTTCTCGTGATGGCCCGATCGCTACGATTAACCCTGAGGACTTGGGAAGTTATAATCAAAACCCCGGCCTGATAGTGCCGGCATCGGTTCAATCAGACGGACCTATCGCAAGTGCGGTGCAAGGCCCTCCAAACTTGGATGTGGTGGCTGCGCGCCCTGCATGGATAAGAATATATTTACCAGATGACAGTGTGTTATTTGAAAAGATATTAAATACGGGTGAAAGATACCGTTTACCGGCTGGGCTACAAGGCGTGTTACTAAAAGCCGGCAACTCTGGTGCGGTTTACGTTATGGTCGGTAAAAAAACCTTCGGGCCGATTGGGGCGAAAGGTAGTGTTGTACGCGAAGTATCCCTGTTGCAAAGCGATATTGAACAAAATTACTCTGAGGTGCTGGATCTGTTTTCAGAACCGCTTGCGCCACCGCTTAATGCAACACAAGACCAAACTGCTGAGGCGATTTTGAATGAGCTTCAGAATAACTAGGCTTCTGGCCCTGGCATCTGTTGACGTTTGCACCCCTTTCTATAAAACCGATAACTATCCCAGATTGAGCAAACATTCTTATGATCCATAATCCTATCCGCCCTTGGCGTAATATATACCGCCGTAAAAGCCGCCAAATTAATGTAGGGCCTGTGCCTGTGGGGGGCGATGCACCTATCACAGTGCAAACTATGACCAACACGCTGACCTCAGATGTTAAGGCCACAATCGAACAAATTCAGGCATGTGCGGAAGCGGGGGCTGATATTGTGCGGGTGTCTTGCCCGGATGAAGCCTCTACCGCGGCGATGCATGAAATTGTGCGCGAAAGCCCGGTACCTTTGGTGGCTGACATTCATTTCCATTACAAACGTGCGATCGAGGCGGCGGATGCAGGTGTTGCCTGCCTGCGGATTAACCCCGGCAATATCGGCAAACCGGAACGGGTGGCCGAAGTGATAAAGGCTGCGAAAGATCATGGCTGTTCTATTCGTATCGGGGTCAATGCCGGATCTTTGGAAAAACATCTGCTGGATAAATATGCTGAACCTTGCCCTGAAGCGATGATCGAAAGTGGCATGAATCATATCCGTATTTTGCAAGATAATGATTTTCACGAATATAAGATATCGGTGAAGGCATCCGACGTGTTTCTTGCCGCTGCTGCCTATCAGGGGCTGGCAGAAGCCACGGATGCGCCGATCCATCTGGGCATTACAGAAGCGGGCGGTCTGACCTCTGGTACAATCAAGTCTGCCATCGGGATGGGCAATCTTTTGTGGATGGGCATTGGCGATACCATCCGCGTATCCCTGTCTGCTGATCCGGTGGAAGAGGTTAAGGTCGGGTATGAAATCCTGAAATCTTTGGGGCTTCGCCACCGCGGTGTGAACATTATTTCCTGTCCAAGTTGCGCGCGTCAAGGTTTTGATGTGATCAAAACAGTGGAATCACTTGAAAAACGTCTGGAACATATCAGAACCCCGCTATCATTATCGATCATCGGTTGTGTGGTAAATGGCCCAGGCGAAGCCCTAATGACGGACGTGGGTTTTACCGGCGGCGGTGCTGGGTCGGGCATGGTTTATATGGCCGGCAAGCAGGATCATAAGCTTGGTAACAAGCATATGGTGGATCATATTGTGGAGCTGGTTGAAAAACGCGCTGCTGAAATAGATGCCGAAGAGGCAGCTGATCAAGCGGCGGAATGAAACTTAAAATGATCGTATTATATATCCTTATTCTGACGATAATACTGGTCATGGCCTATATCCGGTTTGCCCCAAGCAAATATGCAGTTTGGGTACTTGACCCTGTATCGGCATCTTCAACAGGAAAACCGAATGAATACCGCCTGACAGGCAATACCGCCCCAGTATTTCATATGCCTACACAAGATTTGTTTAAGCTGGTTGGTGGTTTTATTTTAAGTCAGAAACGGGTGCATTTACTGGCTGAAAACACCAACACATTCGAAGCCACATATGTTCAACGCTCGTTGCTGATGGGATATCCTGATTATATTTCGATAAAAATAACCGCAGTGAATGCAAATCAATCAAGGTTAGAGGTTTTCTCGCGGTCGCGCTTTGGTCATTCTGATTTAGGCGTCAACAAGCGGCGCATCGATCAATGGATTAGTGCTATTCGGGGTTTGGTTGCCAGATGATTGACAGCCTTGTGAAATTTCGCGCCACATCGGATTGTTAAGCGACATCTCGCACCGTGCAATAAAATCACGACCGCCAACCTGCATGCAGACCATTGTGCCCAGTTCGACCCGCGCACCAACTTTGTCTGTACAGTAGCAATCAGGCCATTTCACTTTGGCTTCTTCGCTAACTGCACTAAATGTGGTGCAACAGAATATGAGTGCGATAAACCACTTCATACGGCGATTTTATCATAATATGATTTAAAAGTCATACTTTCCCTTGACCATCGCCCGCCAACACGCAATGTCACCCCATGATACCAGAAGATAAACTTATCCAGATCACAGCGCGGTTTGAATTTCTAGAAGCCAAAATGGCTGATGGGGCCGCTGGTGATGATTTTGTAGCTCTGTCAAAAGAATATTCCGACTTAAAACCTGTTGTTGATAAAATATATGCTTATCAGCAACTTGTCGCGGATATATCAGACGCCCAAGAATTGCTAAGCGATCCTGAAATGAAGGAACTGGCAGAGGAAGAACTGCCCGAATTGCGCGTGGCGTTACCTGTGGCTGAACACGAGTTGCAATTATCCCTACTGCCAAAAGATGAGGCGGATGAACGCTCTGCGGTATTGGAAATCCGTGCGGGGACCGGCGGGGATGAAGCCGCGTTATTTGCCGGTGATTTACTGCGTATGTACCAACGCTACTGCGATTCTGTTGGGTGGAAGATAGAGATCATTAATGTGGCGGAAACCGAACTTGGCGGTTACCGCGAAGTGATTGCCAACGTCAAAGGCAAAGGTGTGTTTGCCAAGATGAAATTTGAAAGCGGGGTACACCGTGTGCAACGTGTACCAAC
The DNA here is from genome assembly GCA_964195605.1 of uncultured Amylibacter sp. Taxonomy (GTDB): domain Bacteria; phylum Pseudomonadota; class Alphaproteobacteria; order Rhodobacterales; family Rhodobacteraceae; genus Amylibacter. Next base: position 5,620 of record CAXMSA010000089.1, on the reverse strand, counting down.
CACCGAAAGCGGTGGTCGGGTGCATACATCTGCGGCCACAGTGGCGGTTTTACCTGAAGCCGATGAAGTGGATATTGATCTGCCAGCCACCGATTTGCGGATTGATACTATGCGCGCATCAGGATCAGGCGGCCAGCATGTAAATACCACGGATAGTGCGGTGCGTATTGTCCATATTCCGACCGGCATTATGGTGGTTTCGGCCGAAAAATCGCAACACCGCAACCGTGAAATTGCAATGCAGACTTTGCGCACACGGCTTTACGATATGAAACGTCAAGAAGCCGACGCGGAACGTTCTGCCAACCGCAAAGTGCAGGTGGGTACAGGCGACCGTTCGGAACGTATCCGTACCTATAACTTCCCACAGGGACGGATGACAGATCACCGGATTAACCTGACGCTCTATAAACTGGACCAGATCATGCAAGGCGATCTGGATGAGACGATTGACGCGCTTATTACCGATGACCAAGCCCAAAAACTGGCAGAGCTTAATCCGTGACCAAAACTGTTAAGGACCTGTTAGATCATGGTTTTTCACGGCTTCAGCCGATTTTGGGTGACGCGGCCGCAACCGATATACGGGCTTTGCTGGCCGATGCATTAGGTATTGATCGGGGGCTATTGGCCGCCAGATCGCACGACAGTGTTCCAGCTAAACAAATAGCGGTTTTCAAGGATGCGATTGAGCAGCGCTTTCAACGGCAACCGGTTTCGCAAATCATTGGTGTAAGGGAATTTTGGGGGCGGAATTTTCATATTACCCCGGATGTTCTAGATCCCCGACCAGATACAGAAACCTTAATAGAAGAAGTGTTAAAAACAGGCCCAGTTTCGAACCTATTGGATTTAGGTACGGGTTCAGGCTGCATTTTACTGACGCTGTTAGCGGAATGGCCACAGGCACAGGGTTTGGGCGTGGATTGTTCTGAAAAAGCATTGCATGTGGCGCAAAATAACGCCCGATTGTTGGGGCTTACATCGCGTGCTTGCCTGAAGCTATCCAACTGGTTTTCAAATATAACAGGCCAATTTGACCTGATTGTCAGCAACCCGCCTTATATCACCGCAGAAGCGATGCAATCGATTGCCCCGGAATTACGCGATTGGGAACCGCGCATGGCCCTTACACCAGGAGGTGACGGATTAGGCGCGTATCGGGTGATTGCGCAACAGGCAGGGCAATATCTGAACCCGAAGGGTCGCATGTTTTTGGAGATTGGGTTTGATCAAGCGGAAGCTGTTCTAGAAATTCTATCAGACGCGGGTTATCCCGATGGCAAGTGTATTCAAGATTTAGCGGGAAAAGATCGGGTGATTTGTGTAATAAGGGCATAAATTAACCCATTTACTGCAAAAGTGATCAAAATCTGTGTTTAGCACTTGTATAGGTATTTCAGTTAGATATACTGATACACAGGATGATTGATACAATCTCATCCCCCAACCCCATAGCAAAACGGGACTTCGTCGTTAAGACGCAAATTTCAAAAATTCGCATATAAGGCAACTGATCATATGAGATCATCAAACAAATCACGCTCACGAAATAAAAACCACAACAACCGTCGTGGAAACCCTGCAAATTTATTGAATCGCGTATTCGATAGCTCAGGGCCAGAAGGTAGGGTGCGTGGCACCCCTCAACAAATTATTGATAAATACCAATCCCTTGCCCATGATGCTACACTAGCTGGCGATCGTGTGAACGCGGAAAACTTTTTCCAACACTCTGAGCATTATTCACGTTTGCTAACCGAAGCCCAGCGTGAGATTGATGAACGCCGTGATGCCCATGAGGCGCAGCGTCAACAAAGCCAGAAGATCCAACAGCAAAATCAACAACAAAACCAGATGAACCAGCAAAAACCTGCTGCTGAAACTACTGATGTACAACCAGATGTAGCTGGTAATGCGAATGAGCTATTTCCCGGCAAGCCCACGCAATCCAACTTAGTTGAAACGCCCGAAAGCAAACCTGTTTCTGATGCGGTGAAAAAGCCTAAGCGGGTAAGACAGCCTGCCAAGAAGGTGGAACTGGCAACGCCAGAAGCTGAGAAGCCGGCGGCACCTGAAGCTGTGAAGCCAACTGAATCGCCAAAATCAGATACGGCTGCCGAATAATCTTTAGAATTGATTGCTAAGCTTACAGAACTGTTCAACAGACAGTTGTTCTGCACGTTCCGTGGGCGGTATGCCAGCGTCGCGTAAGCGGTCTTGCACATCGGGTCCCAATGATTTCAAGCTGGCCCGCAGCATTTTACGCCTTTGATTGAATGCCGTGGCAACAACACGTTCTAATGTCTTGGCATTGCAGTCAAATTTTGGTTTATCGCATTTTGTAATATGCACCACAGCCGAAGAAACCTTGGGCGCAGGGGTAAATGCCTGCGGCGGTAAATCCATCACAATCTTTGCATCACTACGCCATTGCGCCAGTACAGACAGGCGCCCATATGCCTTGCTGCCGGGGGTGGCGACAATGCGCTTTGCCACCTCGCGTTGGAACATCAGGGTCAGGCTATCCCAATAGGGTGGCCATGTGGGCGGGGTAAGCCAGCGCACCAGCAACTCGGTCCCGATATTATAGGGCAGGTTTGCCACGATTTTGATCGGGCCGTTCAGATGCTCCATAGGATTTAGTGCCAGTGCATCTGCAGAGATAACGTTCAACCGTCCCGGATAATGATCCGAGATTTCCGCTAATGCAGGCAAACAGCGTTCATCGCGTTCAATGGCCACAACGTGCCGCGCGCCCTCATTCAATAGCGCACGCGTCAGCCCGCCCGGACCCGGGCCAATTTCCAACACGTCGCATTTCGACAAATCGCCTGCCTGACGCGCAATTTTTCCTGTCAGGTTTAAATCCAACAGAAAGTTCTGCCCAAGGGATTTTTGTGCGCGCAGATCATGTTTGGTAATAACATCGCGCAATGGCGGCAACCCGTCAGCGGATACTGTCATAATGCGCTCTGTTCTGGGCCATGCTATGGGCTTGCCTTATCGCTTCTATCAGGCTGGTTGGATCGGCCACACCTTTACCGGCAATATCAAAAGCTGTACCGTGATCAGGTGAGGTGCGGATAAAAGGCAGGCCAAGTGTGGTATTAACCCCGGCAGAAAAATTTAGTGTTTTCAATGGGATCAAGGCTTGATCATGGTACATGCACACGGCTGCATCATATTTTTCGCGGGCTTGCGGGTGAAACATTGTATCAGCGGGCATCGGCCCGATCAAAGACAAGCCTTTGCTGCGCAAATGATCCAGTAGCGGGGCTATACGATCAATTTCATCGCGCCCCATTGTACCACCTTCACCCGCGTGCGGGTTCAAGCCTGCAACCGCAATGACAGGATTTTTTAAGCCAAAATCACGTTGCAATGCTTCAAACGTAATGTTCAGGGTTTCAGTGATCAGTGTATCGGTTAGTGTTTTTGGTACTTCTGAAATAGCGATGTGGATGGTTACCGGAACCGCGCGCAGCTCTGGTGCGCATAACATCATGACAGAGGTTTTTACCCCGCCAAGATGAGCTAGAAACTCGGTATGGCCGGGAAATGGAAAATCGGCACCATCCTTTAATACCTTTTTATTGATCGGGTTGGTGCAAAGGGCTATCGCCTGCCCAGAGCGGACATATGCTACTGCCATCTCAATGGATTGAATAACATGTTTGGCGTTTTCGGGTTGCTCTATACCGATTGTTGGCGATGCCGAAAATGGTAAATGTAAAACCGGTAAGCCATGGCGAAAGGCACTTTTTGCATGTGTTGGATCATCAATGACCTTTACAGGCACATTGCTTGCGGCTTTGACATGGGCCTGATCCGCGATCAGAAAAAAAGGCTGTTCATCTTTCAACTGCTCCCAAGCACGCCCGGACAGTTCCAACCCAACACCGCTTGGATCACCTGCGGTCAGTGCAATAGCATTGGTCATTTTTCGATAAGTATGGCGTCACTGCGTAATTCCTGCAGATAACCCGCCCCAAAGCTACCAACTCGTTGACTAAATAACGCATTACGGATTTGCTCACGCGCACCTTCAGGCAGGTCTTTCGCTCGGTTGCAGAGCATAATCACATTAATTGCACCATTTTCAGCGACATAGTAACTGGCCTCATTCGGGTCCAGCTTTGCAATTTCCACCCCGATACGTACAGGAATTTGGGCGGCAGCCAAAGATTGGTTGGTGACTGAATTTTCGGCGAACTTGGCCGTATTTGCCTGCATATCAAGGCAGGTATCGCCCGCGTTGATCAGTTTTTGCGCGGCTGCAATCTGGCCTGACTGCCCAGATTTTGCCCCCGGCATAATGACGTTCAGATAACTGACAGATATTACCTGTTCACCTGCTGATTTGGCTTCGCGCACACCGCGCAATTGGTAAAGTGCTATAGCACTTCCGATTAGAATAGGTGCTGTAACCTGGCCCGGCTCCAAAGCTGATATACGTGATGCGACTTGCGGAGGCAGGGTGCCCATCGGGATCCAACCCATTGATCCGCCGCGAAAAGCAGTATCGGATTTTGAAAACTTCTTGGCTGCCACAGAAAACTGGTTGTTGCTTTTTATGGTTTGCGTCAGCCGGTCTGCAAGGGCACGGGTTTGTGAAACACCACGTTCTGTGACAGGTAAGATAATCTCTGCAACATTCACTGTTTTAGGGAAACTGATCGCGTTGACATCCAGACGTGAATCAACTTCTTCATCTGTTACATTCACTTTGGCAGCAAAGCGAGAGCCGATTACTTTGCGCCACACAACGCCTGCGCGGACAAAATCTTCAAAGCTTTCACGGTGTACGCCGCGTTCACGGAAATATGCAAGCAACTGTTCTGCGCTAAGGTTACCACTTGCGGCAAACTCATCCATGCCGTTAGCCATTTCTTCCTCGCTGGCGGAGATATCTGCCAGTTTTGCTGCCTGAAACCGTAATCTGTCATCAATAAGTTGATCAAGGGCCAGCTGGTGCAACTCGCCACGGGTACCAAATGAGCGCAGCATTTTGATGCGTTGCTTAAGCTCATATTTGGTAATAACACCGCCGTTCACTTGATAAACCGGTGTATAAACACTTGCCGCTAAGGTGGAAAACGTGATGGATACGCCAGCAAAAATGCCGCATGCCAGTAGAGTAATTTTTTTCATAGTTTCACCACTTTATTTACAGTGCACAGCGTCTTCTACGCCCTTTTGCACGTCCTTGATTGCCGATTCCTAAAAATGAGACCTGAAGCCCCAGTTCTTTTGTTGATGTGATATTACCAGAGGCTGCATATTGAAGCGAGAGGGAAAGATCAATTTCTATGCATTCATTAGTATATTTCAGCCCAAATTCGCCTTCGATAGCGCTGTCTGTTACAAAATCATGGCGCCATTCCGCCAGATATTCCCAATTATCATTCGGCGTGAAAATCAATTTTAGCGCCACTTCGGAACGCCGGTCACTTGCGCCTGCTATCACATCTTTTTCCAACCGCAGGTATGTTGCTTCGGTTTGCCACTTTTTATAAATGAAATTCAGGTTGGTTTCATTTTTGGATAGTTTAAATTTACTGTCAAACAGGGTACGGTTTGTCACCTCAAAGGATTTAGGAAAGCTTAAAGTAAATGC
>CAXMSA010000088.1:0-10055 GCA_964195605.1 uncultured Amylibacter sp. | reverse complement strand
CGAATAAGCTTAGTAAGATACCAGGTATTCGGCAAACACGCTCAAGCTTCGCGTTGCGGTGTTTAAAAGACGCGGATGTGTTCATTCCACAATAAGCATTTCCAGCTTATTTCAAATTTGCAAACAAACGGCCATATGCCAATGCGTTATGTTGTAAGCCAAGCGCTTTCAATGCCCCATAAGCCATCGCCTGGTTTGAGGTAATAACGGGTTTTTCCAAAGTGGCCTCTATCTTTTCTATGGCCTCAACCGCACGCATATCAGTGCATGCAATGACAATGGCATCCACATCGGGTTGATCAGCCTGAAGCGCCAGATCGAACACATCATCCGGTGTCAAAGCACCCTGCCCGTGACTGCTAAGGGCGCGGCCAATATCCGCGCGTTTGACGGTCTCAAATCCCGCATCAGACAAAAACTGTACAGCCTGATCGTTGACATCCCCGACATACGGAGAGGCAAAACCGATTTTTTGGGCACCTACTGCTTGCAACCCCTTTATTATTGCCCCTGCGGCAGTAATGGCTTTTGCACCAGTTAGCGATTTTATCTGATCAACCAAAATCCGATCAAACCCCAGCCCGTGGGTTAATGTGGCAGAAGTACAACCATAAAGCACCAGATCAGGGCGAACCCCCGCAATAAGCCGCAATGCATCATCTATATTGGCCTCACCCATTTCTTGCATTTGGGAAACGGCTGGTACCTCATTGATCTCATACCCGCCAATGCGGGTGAAATGCGCAGATAGGTTTGACGGCAATAACCGCATCATATCTGCCTCTAGGTTGGTGTTGGTAAAGGGCACCAAAACACCTATCCGTATAAGGCGGTTGTTAGTCGTATCAGCCACCTATCCGCCCCATATCTGTTTTGCGACGCGCTTGAAATTCCCGCCCAGATAGCTTTGCATATTTGCATCCCAGACCAACGTATCGCGCAGAAATGTTTCTACCCATTGACGGTTCATGACATCACCCCAACAACACACCTTGGATGCTTGCAACGGCTTGCCCGCCAACCCACAATTCTTCTATTTCACCATTCTGAACCATGATCTGGCTGCAAATCAGACTGGGTCTGCCCAGTTCACTGCCTTGTTCAGCTAAAACCTTCTGCGATTGTGATGGGATGAAGCCGTGCTGAAGCAAATAACCGGTTAATGCCGCATTTGTGGTGCCCGATGCAGGCACTTCATCAACGCCCAATGCAGGGCAGAAATCCCGGATATGTAGCGTGTTTCCGGCATCTTCAGCTTCCATCGAAAAACAGGCGACCGTGTGAACATCGCTGGCACGACACACGTCGCCCAGTTTTTGAAAGTCAGGCGTTAGACCTTGCACCGCTGACAGGTCGGCAAGATGGACACATATATGTTTCAAACCCGCGTCCGCAATGCCGACAGGCGCACGTGTTCCGATAGCAGATTGTGCAAGCGCTAAGGCAGACGATAAAGCCTTTAGGTCAATCTCACCTGAAGATGCTGATGGTGCGGAAAGCTGCATCATCACATTGGGCAAGTCCCTGTCAACTGCTTCAATACGTACATTGACATCCCCGGGATTCGCTTTCAGCACATACTCTGTAATAGTTTGATCTTGTTTGTATAAATGCGTAAATAAACCAACGACAACATGGCCGCACATTGCTATTTCTGCCCCCGGCATAAAAAACCTAGCAGTAACTTCGGCGCCATTTTGATCAGTCACAAAACCAGTGACAGCGGCATTAATCTCACGTGCGATGCGTTGCATTTGATCAGTTTCCAACGCCCCTGCATCAAGCACGATACCACCGACATTACCGCCAAACTGCTGATTGGAAAAACAATCGTATATTACGAGCGGTAATTGGTTTTTATTCTCTGCATTCATATTTCTATTCCTTGATTCGCGCACAGTTTAGTATATTTTCATTCCTTAACTGCCTCCATAACGACATGCGTTGACGTACTTGCCACACATGGCAGGGATGATATTTTTTCACCCAATGCCTTGCGGTAAGCTGTGATGCTTTTTGTGCGCACCTTCAACAGGTAATCAAACTGGCCTGCAATCAGATGGCATTGCTCTATCTCGGGAATTTGCATCACACCTTCATTGAAAGCCTTTAACGCGGCATCGCGGGTATCACTTAGGCGCACCTCAGTAAAAGCGATGTGGCTACGATCCAGAACTTCGTGGTTTACAACTGCCCTAAAACCCAGAATTGTCTTGTTTTCGATCATCTTTTTCAACCGTGCCTGACACGGGGTTTTCGACAGGCCAACCCGCTCTGAAAGTTCGGATATCGTAATCCTGCCGTTTTTTTGAAGGATTTCAATTATTTGTAGATCAAATTTATCCATTTCACCAAGTTCCTTTAGTTTTACGCCTCTTTACCGCAAGAAAATCATATATATAAGTTTTATTCTCTATATATTATTAAATTTAAGTGAATTTGACTTTTAGATTTTTGCTATACTTTGTAGATATTCATCCAAAGGATACACCGATGACATCTCTTAGCCCCTTACGTGCAAATATCCGCAATCATCATTTACGCGATGAGCAGGATTGCATCAGCACCCTAATAAAAACTGCGAATTTAACACCTGCAATGCGGATGCAAACAGTTGAAAGGGCTGCAGGTATCGTAAACGCGATCCGCGCCGAGAAAAGCCCTGGGCTAATGGAGGTATTTCTAGCGGAATACGGGCTTTCCACCACAGAAGGCGTAGCCCTGATGTGCTTGGCCGAGGCCCTGTTGCGGGTGCCTGATGCCGAAACCATGGATGACCTGATTGAGGATAAACTATCAACCCAAAGCTGGAACAGCCACATTGGACATTCGGACAGTTCATTGGTTAACGCCTCTACATGGGCATTGATGTTAACCGGTAAGGTATTGAATACAAAACAGGAAGACGGCGTTACCAATTCCATGGGCCGGCTGGTGAAACGCATGGGTGAACCGGTTATCCGTCGTGCAGTAAAGGCTGCAATGAAGGAAATGGGTAATCAGTTTGTATTGGGGCAAACCATACAGGAAGCGGTAAAACGCGGGGACAAGCGGCAAGCACAAGGTTATACCCATTCGTATGATATGCTGGGCGAAGCGGCCCTGACAGATCGTGATGCACAAGGCTTTGTTAAGTCTTATGCGGATGCAATCAGCTATATTGCCACACAATGCGACAGTGACGATGCACCCCAAAACCCCGGTATCTCGATAAAACTTTCAGCCCTGCATCCCCGTTATGAATTGGCGCAAAAACAACAAGTGATGGATATACTGGTCAAACGCACGCTGGAACTGACGCTGCAAGCCCGGGCTGCCAATATGGGTTTGAATATAGATGCCGAAGAGGCAGACCGGCTTGACCTGTCACTGGATATTATTGAGGCGGTTCTATCTGATCCCCGCCTTGCAGGTTGGGATGGGTTTGGCGTGGTGGTACAGGCTTACTCAAAACGCGCGCCTTTTGTGCTGGATTGGTTGCATGCATTGGCCGAAAAACTGGATCGCAAGATCATGGTGCGGCTGGTTAAAGGGGCATATTGGGATACCGAAATTAAGCGGTCACAAATAGATGGGTTGCCCGATTTTCCTGTGTTCAGCAAAAAAACCGCCACGGATATTTCCTATATCGGATGTGCGCGTAAACTGCTTGGGTTTAACGCCCGCATATACCCGCAATTTGCCACCCATAACGCACATTCCGTACAAACCATCATGGATATGGCAACATCTGATAATTCATATGAATTCCAACGCTTACATGGTATGGGCGGCGGGCTTTATGATCAGGTTATGACCAGTGGCAACATTCGTTGCCGCATCTACGCGCCCGTGGGTGTGCATGATGATTTGCTGGCATATCTGGTGCGCCGCCTGTTGGAAAACGGGGCGAACTCTTCTTTTGTGAACCAGGTTGTGGATAAGGGTATTCCTGCGATAGAGGTGGTAAATGATCCGTTTGATGCGTGGGGTATCACCAAGGATCAACCCAGTGCGGGCGTGCAATATCCAAATGACCTATATCAGCCGGAACGGGTGAACTCACTGGGGTTTGATCTGACCAGTGTCACTGATCTGGCACGTATGGAAACCGCACGGATGGCTTTTTTGGATACGCAATGGAATGTTGCCGCACAGCTAGCCAAAGGCACGCCATCCGGCGACAGCCATGCCATCGTAAACCCCGCCGACCCAAAAGATATTTTGGGGAATGTGACACTGGCCAATGCGGCAGATACCAAAGCTGCAATCAAGGCTGCCACCCCGTGGAATGCTTCTCAAGCAGAGCGTGCAGCCGTATTGAACCGTGCGGCTAGCCTCTATGAAGAAAACTTCGCTGAGCTGTTTGCAATATTAACCCGTGAAGCTGGCAAAACCCTGAAAGACGCTATTTCCGAGCTGCGCGAGGCTGTGGATTTCCTGCGTTATTATGCGGCGCAATCAGCGCATTATGTTGATAATACCCCACGCGGTATAATCGCATGCATTTCGCCCTGGAATTTCCCGCTGGCAATCTTTTCAGGCCAAATTGCGGCTGCACTGTCAGTGGGCAATGCAGTTCTGGCAAAACCTGCCGAACCCACCCCTATCATTGCCACCCGCGCGGTGGAATTGCTGTTTCAGGCTGGGGTACCGCGCAGTGCCTTGCAATTACTGATCGGGTCCGGCCGCGAGGTTGGGGCTTTGATTGTGGCCGACCCAGTGGTGGCTGGCACATGTTTCACAGGCTCAACAGCCACAGCACAACATATCAACCGTTCTGTCGCTGAGACAGGTATGGTCACGGCCCCGCTTATTGCTGAAACTGGCGGGCTGAACGCGATGATTGTGGATAGTACTGCCCTGCCCGAGCAAGCCGTGCGCGATATTGTGGCCTCTGCGTTTCAATCCGCTGGCCAACGCTGTTCGGCCTTGCGCATGTTGTATTTACAAGAGGATATCGCGCCGAAGTTTTTGGAAATGCTATATGGTGCGATGGATGCGCAAGTTGCAGGTAATCCTTGGGATATGACCACAGATATTGGGCCTGTGATTACGCAAACCGCACTTGACGGCATTAATGCGCATATTGCAACGGCAGCACAACAGGGCCGGGTTTTACACCAGCTTGCGGTACCCACATCCGGTACATTTGCTAAACCAACCGTAATTAAAGTTGCAGGAATTGAAGATCTTGCAGAAGAGATTTTCGGGCCTGTTTTGCATGTGGCAACTTATAAAGCAAAGAATGCTGATATGGTTATTGATGCCATTAACACCAGTGGATACGGGCTGACTTTTGGGGTGCATTCGCGGATTGATACATTTGTGAATAAACTGTGTAACCGCCTGAATATCGGCAATATTTACGTGAACCGCAATCAAATTGGCGCAGTTGTAGGATCGCAACCTTTTGGTGGCGAAGGCTTGTCAGGGACAGGGCCAAAAGCGGGCGGGCCAGAATATCTGAAACGCTTCGTGATGCCTGTTCATGCAGACGTGTCTTCTTATGCAGAAACCAACCTGCAAATGACCGAGGTGCAAAACCGTTTGGATAATATCAAACGGCCACAACGTATTGCTTTCGAAACAAATATATTGCCTGGCCCAACCGGCGAATTAAATCAACTTTCTAGCTTTGGCCGTGGTGTGGTTTTATGCCTAGGCCCAACGCTGGATCAAGCCCGCAAGCAGGCTGATAGTGCCAAAAAAGCAGGTTGTGCAACATTGGTTATAGCACCTGGCACTCAACCGGATGAAGGCCTGTCAGGCACCATGCCGCTAGCGTATTTAGAAAAACTGCGTGGTTTTGATGCGGTGGTGCTCTGGGCTGATGAAACAGCTTTACGTGCCGCACGTTCTGCCTTGGCAAAACGCAATGGCACTTTGCTACCGTTAATTGATGCCAATGACATTACTGTACGATGCACATTAGAACGCCATATCTGTGTTGATACCACAGCCGCAGGCGGTAACGCGGCCCTGTTGGCGGCCGATAGTTAGGGGCTATTGACGTTTATCGTTTTGCACTGGTTTCAACCATAAATCCGTCAATCCCGTGTTAATTGAGCACCGACAGGGTTATTGCTTTCAAGCGAGATTGACATGGTTGTGGCGGATTTATGTAAAATCCCTTCGGGACGCGGCTAATTTTGCAGCCAACGTGCGAATTTTCCCTTCCGATACCGGTATCGCTGCGGTCAAAATCATCACGCTGGCTGCAAAATTCGCATGCGCCAGTGCGAAACGCTAAACGTCAACAGCCCCTAAACCCGCGCGTTAATAAATCCGGCAATCCATTCAGCAACCACATCGTCATCGGTTGGTTGTTGTAATGAATTAAGGGCGGCATCCACATGTGCATGGCCAATACGTTCGCGTCTTGATCCATAAAGATCTTGCGCAAATGCTTTGGTGTGCTCGGGGTGCGGTTGCATGGTTAAAATGTTATCACCAATCATGGTCACCGCATTCGGGCAAAATTCTGAGCTGGCCAGAATTGTTGTATCTTTGGCGGCTTGCACAACCTGATCCATATGCGACACCAGTAAGCCAATGCGATCGACACACGGGCTCATCCACGCGGTGCAACGGGCCACATCATATTCATGCACCCCGATACCCCAGCCCTTGATGGATTGTTCAACCTTGCCGCCAAAGGTCTGGTGTAGCAACTGATGCCCGAAACAAACCCCGACAATGGGGCGTTTGGGGGCAGTATCAGCAAGAAACGCGGACAGTGCTTTTATCCACAGATTTGGATCAAGCGCACTGGATGAGCTGCCACTGACAATATAGGCGTCACAGCAATCTGACATTGACGGTATATCATTGTTATAGGCTTGATATGCTTGATAGGAAAATGCGTTTGGCGTGGTCGATAACAAGCGTTCAAACCAGCTGGTATATGCCCCGTGACTTGCAAATGCAGAACCAGAGACACCCGCTTCTAAAACGCCTATTTTGATACTCCTCATAACAAAACCCTTTATGTGAAACTCTAGAACAGCCTATATCTCGCATAATTAATAGTATTATTCCAAGAGTCCAGACAGACGTTTTACACCCTCCGCCATAAAACTGTTACGTTAATCACATATAGATATATGATACCCACATGAACCAGTTACCGGGAATAACAGGATGTCCATAGGCGGCCCCAAAGTTCTGATTGTAGAAGATGAACCTTCGCAGCTGGAATTGCTAAGCTACAACCTCGATGTAGAGGGTTATGACGTTTACAAGGCTGAAACAGGCGAAGAGGGTCTGTTGGTTCTGCAAGAGATTGAAATAGATCTGATCCTGCTGGATTGGATGTTACCACAAACATCCGGCTTGGAAATATGTCGCCAGATCAAGCGTAACAAGCTAACCAAAGCCATCCCCATAATCATGTTGACCGCACGCGGCGAGGAAGATGATAAGGTACGCGGGCTGGACACAGGCGCCAACGATTACATTGTCAAACCCTATTCGATCAAAGAACTGCTGGCACGGGTGCGTGCGGGATTGCGCAATTCCAAAGGCGGCTTAGGCATAAATATATTAACTTATGAACAGTTGACCATGGACCTATCGCGCCATGTGGTCAGTGTGAAAAACAAAACCATTCACCTGGGCCCGCTGGAGTTTAAACTGCTGCGCATCCTGATCGAAGCCCCTGCCCGGGTATTTTCCCGTGAACAGTTGTTGGAACGGGTCTGGAGCAATGCATTAGAGGTCGAAACCCGCACCGTGGATGTACATATCGGACGCTTGCGCAAACAACTGAACGCAGTAGACGATTGCGAATACATCCGCACGGTGCGCGGCTTTGGCTATTCTTTGGATAAGCCGGCGGTGGGTTAAGGCCACTTTGCCACAGGCGGCATGCTCATCAAAACAGCCGACGGGTCATGGCCTGATTGCAAGCCGAAGTGGGTGCCACGGTCATAGACCAGATTGAACTCTGCATAACGCCCGCGCTTGATCAGCTGTACTTCGCGGTCAGCATCTGTCCACGGCTCATCACGGCGTTTTTTGGTTATTGGCAGGAATGCATCCAGAAAAGCACGGCCCACATCTTGGGTAAAAGCAAAATCCGCGTCCCAATTGCCCGTGTCGTGGTCGTCATAAAATATGCCACCCACGCCGCGAGGCTCATCCCAGTGTTTGATCGTGAAATACTCATCGGCCCAGTCTTTGAACTTTGGGTAATAGCCTAGGTCATGCTGATCACAAGCTTTGCGCAATATATTGTGGAAAAATGCCGTGTCTTCAGCAACTTCAACCATCGGCGTCAGGTCAGCCCCACCACCGAACCAACTACCTGAGGGTGTCCAGAACATGCGTGTGTTCATATGCACCGCAGGGGTTTTAGGGCTGTTCATATGGGCAACCAGTGACACGCCCGAAGCCCAGAAAATCGGATTATCTGCCAGTCCCGGAATATCCTTACGCGCCGCCATCGCTTTGATCATCATCGGCGACAGCTTGCCGTGCACGGTTGAAATATTCACCCCGACCTTTTCAAACAAACGTCCGCCACGCATCACCGACATTAGCCCGCCGCCACCGTCACCATCAGTGCCACGCACGGTTTTACGTAAATCAAACCGCCCCGCAGGTTTATCCGCATGTGGGCCTGTGGTCTGTTCATCCTCCAGCCGCTCAAACGCATCACAGATGGTATTACGCAACTCTTCAAACCAGCGCGATGCGATGTCTTTACGGTTTTGGGCGTCTGAGGTCATTTGGGCTTGTTCCCTATCTAATCTGTTTCACCCCTGATTAGAGAAGTCAGCACAGGTTTGCTAGCGTCCTTTCCAAACCGGATCACGTTTTTCGGTAAAAGCTTTAGCCCCTTCCAACTGATCCTCGGATGTATAAAGCGTTTTGACGGTGGGAAATTCGCTCTGCGTCATCATACTTAGTGCGTCATTGAACTTCATATTCTCGGCCTCGCGTACAACCTCTTTGATCGCGGCATAAACCAATGGCGGGCCGGATGCTAATAGCTGCGCCATTTCGCGTGCTTTTGTCATCAGGTCAGCGGCTGGGTGGATATGATTGACAAATCCCCAACGTGCGGCCTCTTCCACATCCAGCCAACGGCCAGTGAACAGCATTTCCATCGCGATATGATAGGGGATGCGTTTTGGTAGTTTCAAAGAAGCCGCATCGGCCACTGTGCCGGATCGGATTTCAGGCAATGCGAATGAGGCATGATCGGCGGCCAGAATAATGTCGCACGACAGGGCCAGTTCCAGCCCGCCACCACAACAAATACCATTCACGGCAGCAATCACGGGCTTGTTCATATCGGGCAATTCCTGCAAACCACCAAAGCCACCAACGCCGTAATCGCCGTCAACCGCATCACCGTCTACGGCCGCTTTCAAGTCCCAGCCGGGACAAAAGAATTTGTCGCCTGCACCTGTGACAATAGCAACCCGCAAGTCGGGGTCATCGCGGAAATCGGCAAAAACCTCGCCCATGATACGGCTGGTTGCTAGATCAATCGCATTGGCTTTGGGCCTATCAAGCGTGACCTCGAACACGGCACCATTACGATGGGTTTTTATCGGGTTATCGGTCATCATCTTCTCCTATCCTGATCAAAGCATCAGCCGTGATCGCTTTTTGGGACGTACACAACAACGGATTGATCTCAATTTCTTCAATACAGCCCCTGTGGCTTACAACAAAGTCTTGCACGGCCATAACCGCGTTCACAATGGTTTTGATATCAGCAGCGGCCTGGCCGCGAAAGCCGTTCAGCAGTTTTGCGATGCGCAATTGCCCAATTGCCTGTTCAACATCATCCCTAGAACTTGGCACCAGCAGTGACACGCTATCGGTTAAAAGCTCGGTCAGCACCCCGCCTGCGGCAATGGTCAAAACATAACCATGTGCAGGATCAAGCACCACACCGATAAGCAGTTCGGCCACAGTGCCAGTGACCATTTCCTCAATCAGGAAACTGTCGGTCGGCATTGTTTTGGCTGCAGCCACAACTTCTGTTTCAGTTTCAATGTTCAAAATCACGGCCCCGACTTCGGATTTATGCGCGATACCTTGGCCCTTCAGAACCACAG
>CAXMSA010000087.1:9793-10181 GCA_964195605.1 uncultured Amylibacter sp. | reverse complement strand
AAACACGGTGTGGCGATCAATAATCTGCTACCGGGCATTCACGCCACTGATCGGGCTAAGTCTTTGGATACTGGCAATGCCAAGGCCAAGAACCTGAGCATGGATGAGGTCAAGGCGCAACGCTGTGCCACTATCCCTGCAGCCCGTTACGGTGAGGCATCTGAGTTTGGCGCCACATGTGCGTTCATGTGCTCACAATATGTGGGCTATATGGTCGGGCAAAATGTGTTGCTGGATGGTGGGGCTACGGTCTCGACGATGTGATAACGTTCACGTTAGATTTATAAAACACTTTCGCTTTTGATCACGGCTCGTGTATGCAGGCGAAAATATAATCGGAGATCGCGTAATGACTTTTTTGGCAAGCCCTATGGCTCTGGTTTACTTT
>CAXMSA010000087.1:0-9783 GCA_964195605.1 uncultured Amylibacter sp. | reverse complement strand
GTCGGTTTTGTGACCATCGTTAGTCTGGTGATCTCACCACGCAAAATAACTGTAGCAGGATTTTTTGACGGGGCATCTGGAAAAGGCGCGCAACCCGGCTTATGGATGCTGGTATTAAGTCAGGTTACTACCTGGATATTTGCGCGCTCACTGATGAACGCCGCAATCCTGGGGTATTTCTACGGCTTTGCCGGAACATTGGCTTACACCGCCTATTACCTAAGCTTTCTGACTGGGATGTATATTGTCGGGAAAATGCGCGCGCGTGGTGCAGGCTCGGTGCAAGACTGGCTGGGCGAAAACTTTGGCCGCACTGGTCATGTGGCATATAATGTTGTGGTTGCTTTGCGCCTGTTATCCGAAGTATTTGCCAACCTTATTGTGGTAGGGTTGATTTTCTCTGCGGCCTTCCCGGAACTGGCTTGGGCCAAATCCGGCGCAATTGTAGCACTTGCGCTGATTGGGTTGCTTTATTCTGCTTTAGGTGGTCTTCGTGCAAGTTTACGCACGGATGTGATGCAAATGATCGTATTTTTAATCGTATTTGTCATATCACTGGGGGTGATGATTTCGACCAGTAACTTCTCAATCGGGGCGATTTTCACAGCACAAGGCGTGCATGATCAAGCCAGTCGGCCGGGCTGGGTTTTGGTGACGGTCGCGATGTTGCAGGTGTTTTCATATCCTGCACATGACCCGGTGATGATGGACCGCGGCTTTATTGCTGATCCTGCGACGACGCGCAAAAGTTTTCTGCATGCGTTTTGGTTGTCGGCGGCCTGCATTCTTGGCTTTGGCATGTTTGGTATTCAGGCAGGCATCATCGGGGCCTCTTATGAAAACCAGCTTTTGGGCACATGGCAAGTGATGTTCGGGCCGACCGTATATTTCCTGATCGCAGCTTCCTTGCTGGTGTCGGCGATGTCGACCCTTGATAGTGCGCTGGCAAGCGCCGCGCGTTTGGTTATAGACGAGTTCAAGGTCGCCCCACGCACCGTGATGTGTGGGCGTATTGCGATGTTCGGCTTTATGGCCGCGGGTGCTTTACTAACGCTTTGGGGCAACAAGACCCTGTTTGATGCGGTGGCAGTCTCTGGCACTGCGTCAATGTTTTTGACCCCAGTTCTGGTGCTGGCTTTCGTGTTCAACCGCATTATACCACTTTGGTCGTTTTTGGTGTCTTATGTCGCGGCAATTCTGGGGGCTGCGGCCTATATGTATCGCGGCACTGATCTGGTGAAGATGTTCTTTGACGGGCCGCATAAATATGACCAACTTTTGTATATTTGTATCGCTGTGCTGGTCGTTGGATTTGCCGCAGGCCTGATCGGGCTTGCGACCCAAGGAAAGCTTGCCCGCAGAGCCTGAGACTGGTAGGGGCAGATGAAACCCGATTAAAAGGGTCAGATAGTACAATTTAATAAGGCCGAAACCCGCGATGTCTGCCCATAAACTGGAATTACATGATATTACCCGTGTTTATGACGGTGTGTCGGTGGTTGACGGTCTGTCGCTGACTTTGGCTGCGGGTGAAGTGACCTGCCTGTTGGGGCCTTCTGGTTGCGGTAAATCCACTACATTGCGTATAGCAGCCGGGGTTGATCAACAAACCACGGGTTCGGTGTTGATCGACGGACATGTGGTTTCTGATGATATGTCACATATGCCACCCGAAGCGCGCCGCATTGGCCTGATGTTTCAGGATTTCGCGTTGTTTCCGCATCTGGATGTGGAACGTAATGTGGGGTTCGGGCTGCAAGGCTCGCGTGCAAATAAAAAGGCCCGGGTCAAGGATTTGCTGCATAAGGTCGAACTGGGCGGTTACGGGCATAAATACCCGCATCAATTATCGGGTGGTGAACAACAGCGGGTGGCTTTGGCCCGTGCGCTTGCGCCAAACCCGCAGGTTTTGCTGATGGATGAGCCGTTTTCCGGACTTGATGACCGGTTGCGCGATGATGTGCGCGATGCCACGTTGGAAATTTTGAAGGCAGAAAATACTGCTGTGTTGCTGGTCACCCATGAGCCGGAAGAGGCGATGCGCATGGCAGACCGTATTGCCCTGATGCGCGACGGTAAGATCATTCAGGCTGGTGCGCCCTATAATATGTATAACGCGCCGGTAGATAAACTGGCGGCGGGTTTTTTCTCGGATATCAATGTGATCGAAGGGACGGTGACCAATGCGCTGACCGAAACCCCGTTCGGGCAGTTTTTGACGCCCGGAATGGTGGATGGGACGCAGGTGGAAATAATCATTCGCCCGCAACACCTGAAACTGGATTTCGACCGTAACGGCCACGGGCCAAGCCCGACGGTAGAAGACGGGGTGCCTGCGCGCGGTGTGGTAAAACGGGCGCGTTACCTTGGGCATCAAAGTTTGGTGGAATTTGTGATGGATTACGACGGCTCGATCCTGAATGTACTGGTTGCGGGGGTGTTTTTACCAAAGGTTGATACCGCCATGTGGCTGTCGATGCGTCGGGATCGCTGCTTTTGGTTCGTGAAATAGGTATTTATACTTAACTGCGGCGATATTTATCAGGTAAACGCGTCTTTTGGGTTTGAACCTTCTGCAAAAACCCATAAGTGTATGTCGACGAGATAATAGACAAAGCAAAAACTGCTTTGTGACCACTTTGGGAGAATATAATGTTTTTGCACACACCTCTGTTTATTCAGAATATCGGCCTACCGGGCCTGATCCTAATCGCCGTTGTCGTTCTTTTGATGTTTGGCCGTGGTAAAGTGTCAAGCCTGATGGGTGAAGTCGGCAAAGGCATCACCGCGTTCAAAAAGGGCGTTAAAGAAGGCAAAGACGAACTGGATAACGCGATTGAAGATGCATCTGAAACCGCAAAAGACGTTACCCCTGAAAAAGACAAAAGCGAAAAGAGCTAAGACGCCCTTTTGCATTATGAAGGCGTAAGCGATGTTTGATATTGGATGGTCAGAGCTGATGATCATCGGTGTGGTGGCGTTGATCGTTGTCGGACCGAAGGATTTGCCGATGATGTTTCGCAAAGTGGGTAACTTTGTTGGCAAGGCGCGTGGCATGGCCAGTGATTTTCAGTCTGCGATGAACCAGGCCGCAGATGAAAGCGGCGTTAAAGATTTGGCGGATAGTGTGAAGAAAGCGGCTGACATCAAGGATGATCTGTCGCTGAAAGGTGTTGGCGACAAGGTCAAGGATTATGCCCAGACCTATGCCGGTAGCGACACCAAACCTGCGGCGGATTTATCGCCGGTAGAACCGCCAAAAGCGGCAGCAAAGCCTGCGGCCAAGAAGCCGGCAGCAAAGAAAACCGCGGCTAAGAAACCCGCAGCCAAAAAGCCTGTGGCCAAGAAAGCGGCGCCTAAAAAACCTGCTACGAAGAAGACCACAGCATCCAAGGCTAAAACATGAGCGACGAGATTGAAATTGAAGACAGCTCGGCCCCGCTTATTGAACATCTGACCGAGCTGCGCTCGCGGTTGATCTATTCGATCATTGCTCTTGTGGTTGGTATTTTGGTGACATTTTATTTCGCGCCGACCCTGTTGACCTTTTTGCTGGAACCAACTGCGAAAGTTCTGGTGGCCTATGGTCAGAAACCCGATTTTTCCACTTTTGCAGCACAGGAAAACTTCTTTGTTTATTTCCGTATCTCGGTGCTGATGGGCTTTGCCCTGTCTTTTCCGGTGATTGCCTTTCAATTGTGGCGTTTCGTAGCACCGGGGCTTTATAAAAACGAGAAGGGCGCGTTTTTACCCTTTATCGTTGCCTCGCCTCTGCTGTTTATGACAGGAGCTGGATTTGCGCATTATGTGGTGACGCCACTGGCGATGAACTTTTTCATCGGCTTTAGCGATTTCATTACCGAAGGTACCGGAACGGCGACAGGTGCGTTGAACGAAACCGGTAATACGTTTATTCCTCGGGTTCAGGATATTCTGGATCTGACGCTGAAGTTCATTTTTGCTTTCGGCCTTTGTTTTCAATTACCGGTTCTGATGACCCTTCTGGGTATGTCCGGGTTGGTATCGTCCGAAGGCATGAAAAACATGCGTAAATATGCGGTTGTCGCTATTCTGACGCTGGCCGCGATTGTGACCCCACCTGATGTTGTGACCCAAGTGATCCTGTTTACGGTGGTTTATCTGCTATACGAGATTTCCATTCAACTGGTCGCCGCCGTTGAACGCAAGCGTGAAAAGCAATTGCAGGACGAAGGTTATTACGATGACGAAGACGATGATGATTAATGAGGATGCTTTAGGGCGGATTGCTGACGCGCTGGAACGCATCAGCCCGAAACCGTTTGAAGCCCCTGATTTTTCATCTGCCGAAGCCTTTGTCTGGCATGTCAGCCCTGATCGCCTAGACCCTGTGAAACAGGTCAATCGCGTGGATATTGATCTGTTGGTAGGGGTCGATCATGCGCGTGATACGCTTTTGGAAAACACCGCACAGTTTGCCCGAGGGTTGCCTGCAAATAACGCGCTTTTATGGGGCGCGCGCGGCATGGGAAAATCATCACTGGTCAAAGCGGTTCACGGTGCTGTGGGCGGCGTGAAACTGGTTGAGGTGCAGCGCGAAGACCTGCCCAGTATCGGGCGTTTATTGGGGATATTACGGGCTTCAAATGAACGGTTTTTGCTGTTTTGTGACGATCTGAGTTTCAGCAATGATGACACCCATTATAAATCCCTAAAAGCCGTGCTTGATGGCGGGGTTGAAGGGCGGCCTGATAATGTGGTGCTTTATGCCACCTCAAACCGCCGTCATTTGATGCCGCGCGATATGATCGAGAATGAGCGTTCCACAGCGATCAACCCGTCAGAAGCGGTTGAGGAAAAAGTCTCGCTTTCTGATCGTTTTGGCTTGTGGCTGGGGTTTTACAGCTGTGATCAGGATGGTTATCTGGCGATGATCCGGGGCTATTGTGATGCATATGGCATTGAAATAACGAATGATGATCTGCGGGCGCAAGCCATTGAATGGCAAGCCACGCGCGGTAACCGTTCAGGCCGTGTGGCTTGGCAGTTTGTCGTGGATTTGGCCGGCCGTAAGGGTGTGAAATTATAGGGTGGCTTCAAGCCCAGCTTATGTTGTTTCTTGTTCCACAATTCGTTCCCTTAAGAACATATATAGCCCTGTACCGATGATAATCGCGGCCCCTAGCAGGGTTAGCGTATCGGGGCGTTCATTGAAAATTACGACACCTACAACTAACGAGAACAGCAGGCGGGTATAGCGAAACGGGGTGATGGCTGATGCATCACCGATGCGCATGGCCGCAACGATTGCGTAATAGCCTGCAACCCCGAAGATAACAGCACCTGCAAGTAAGGCGGTTTCCAGCTGGGTGACTGATACCAAATTATCTGATTTTACCAGCAATAATGCGGTGCCTGCGAAAAACACCGAGATAAAGCCCTGAAATGAGACCACTGTTGAAGCGACATTATCAGCGATAAGTCGGGTGATCAGATCGCGGGCTGCAACGCCCAGAACTGCGATGAGTACGAAAAATACTGCCGGGTCGAAACTACTGTACCCGGGGCGTATGATCAACAATACGCCACAAAACCCCACGATGATTGCACTCCAGCGGCGCCAACCGACTTGTTCACCAAGGAACAGGGCTGCACCCATAGTAATAGCCAGCGGGGTGGCTTGAAACACCGCGGCAACAGTGGAAATAGGCACAAGTGCCAGGGAAGTTAGAAACGCAAGCGCGGCAACCGCCTCGGACAGGGCGCGCGCAATGGTGGGGCCAGTCCATGCGTGGCGTGCAAATAGTCGGCGGCCTTTGGCGCGCGCCATAAGTGCAAAGATCAATGAACCACATGCCCCAAGTGTCAGTAATATCTGACCTGTGGGGATGGTTGTGGAAAGCTGTTTGATGAACATGTCTTCAATGGTGAAGCCAGCCATAGAGGCGATTACCAGCAATATGCCATTGCGATTATTCATAGCGGTCTTTCCAAAGGGGTGTGGGCGTGGCACGGGCGCATAAGGCCGATGCTTAAACGCATCAAAAGCTGAAAGCAGGCGGTTATGCAAGTGGAATTTTTTCAAACCTGTGGGTGCGGTTTGACTGGATTTTCAATGCTGGCGGTGCGATGCTTGAATGAGTGATATATTATGAGGTTTTGACATGAAATTTATCCAACTTTCTGACCTTCATTTAGTGCCGCCGAAGCAAAGCCTAAAAGGTTTGAACCCTGCCGCGCGTCTGGATGCAGCGATTGAGGCGATTAATGTGCGTCACAGTGATGCGGCATTTTGTGTTTTATCAGGTGATTTGACCCATGCGGGCAATGATGCGGCATATCGACATTTGTCTTATGTCTTGGATGGGCTGAAAATCCCGTATTATCTGATGCTTGGAAATCATGATTTGCGGGGTAGCGTGAAACAGCATTTCCCCGATACGCAATGTGATGAAAACGGGTTTGTGCAATATCATGTTGAGATTGGTGAACATGTATTTCTGATGCTCGATACGGTTAGGGAAAAATCCCATTGGGGGGAATATTGCGCAAAACGCGCAGACTGGCTAACGGCAAAATTAGCGCAATTCAAGGGGCGGCCTGTGCATATATTCATGCACCATCCACCGTTTGATGTGGGCATTCCGTCACTGGATGTGATCCGTTTACTTGATACGCAATATTTTGAGCGCGCAGTGGGCACAAGCAGTGACATTCGCCAGATATTCTTTGGTCATATTCATCGGCCGTTGGGCGGGCATTGGCATGGTATTCCGGTGACGGCAGTGCCGTGTTTGAACCATCAGGTGCAGCTTGATCTTGAGACGACAGATCACATACCGCTAAGCCATGAGCCGCCGATGTTCGGTGTGGGCCTGGTTGGGAATAAGCAGACAATTTTGCATTTTGAGAACTTCACCGATCAATCTGCGATAAATGACCGGCAGGGTGTGACCTATAGCTCTGGTTAGGGTTTATGCCGCATGTTAAAGCTGGGCTAAAGCCCAGCCTAGATTACAGATAAGGTATCGGATCGACGCTTTCGGTGCCGCGGCGGATTTCGAAATGGATGAAGCTTGGATCACCTTTTGCCACTTTGGCAATGGTTTGACCACGTTTGACCTTTTGACCTTTGTTCACCGCAACACCTGTTACATAAGAATAGACCGTATACAGATTATCAGGATGGCGGATCAAAATGATGGTGCTCTGGTTGTTGGATTTTGAGATCAGTGCAATCTCACCACTTTCTGCGGCTTTCACCGATGTACCCGCGGCAGCGGCAATATCCAGACCCTCGTTGCCGCTTGATTTATAACCACGGATGGTTTTGCCGCTAACCGGGCGTTGTAATTTGCCTGATGCCCCTGCAGGAGTGCGGTCTGATGCTAGGTTCGGGCTTTCGGGGATTTTGGCGACCTCAACCGTATCTGGCAGAGGCTCACTTGCGCTGGGGGGGGCAGGGGTTTGTGTTGTTGCCACCGCAGCCCCGGTTTCCACGCTGCCGTCTTCGGCGACAGGGATCAGCAGTTGTTGTCCGGTGCGCACTGACAGGTTGCGATCCAGCCCGTTCCAAGATGCAAGGGCTGTGACCGATACGCCGTAAAGACGGGCAATCGAATAAGCGGTTTCACCTTGTTCAACCACATGGCGGATCGGTTCCGGGCCGGTTTGCAATATACTTGTTTGAATAGGGGTGGTACCCGCACGGTCAATAGCTGCGGTTGCGCGGGCTTCTAACGAGTTTTGGTCGATGGTGTCGGTCGTCGGTATGATAATGCCTTTGGGTAAAGCAAGAACTTCGCCTTTGCGCGCAATATAGGTGACAGGCAGGCCGTTATGACGCGCAAGATCTTGCGCAGGTATGCCTATGCGCCCTGCAAGGTCGGCCATTGTGTCATTGCGTTTGGCGATGATCACCTGATAGTTCGGATAAGCGATGACGCCGCGGCTGTCAGGTTGCGGGCGTGCGGACAATTGTGAACTCTGGGTGTTCGGATGTGGATTAAGTTTTGTGTTAAAATCACTGAGTGTGAAATCCGAACACGCGGTTACTGCAATCATGCCGCATAATAGAAGATATGGTTTAGCAGTGTATCCTATTGATTTTAATGCCATTTGACTTGTCCTGTTATGGCGGGTTTATGCCCCGTCTGATTTTGCCACCCCTGCTATAAGCGGCACAAAGCGTACCTCTGCAAGTTCTGTGTAATTAAGCCCTTCTGGGGTTTTTTCAACCTTTATCAGGCTTTGTACTGCATCCGATTGTCCGACCGGTAAAACCATTATACCCCCCATTCGTAATTGTTCCAAGAGGTTTGCGGGCGGGTCTTCGGCAGCGGCGGTCAAAATGATGCGATCAAACGGGGATTGATCGGGCATGCCCAGACTACCGTCGCCTGTTGTGATCACCACATTGCGCAATTTTAGTGCTTCAATACGTGCGCGGGCTTTGATGGATAAAACCTTGTGCCGTTCCAGCGAATACACCCTGCGTGCTAGGTTTGACAGGATTGCAGCCTGATAGCCTGAGCCGGTGCCGACTTCTAACACTTTATGTCGTGGGCCGATATCCAGCGCATCTGTCATCTTTGCGACTATACTGGGCTGGCTGATGGTTTGGCCTGCATCTATCGGCAGGGCCATATCATCCAACGCATGGGCTTTGAAATGACCTTCGACAAACATGTCACGCGGCACTTTTTCCATTGCTGCCAGTACCTTGTCCGGTACACCTTTATTGCGCAGCATCAGTAAAAATTTCATCTGTGCCTCAGGGCTGAGCATTATTTGAAGGCCCCTTCCAAAGCACTAAGGCTATCATGACAGGTCAGATCGGCGTGCATCGGGGTGACCGAGGTATAGCCGTCAAGATTGGCGTGTACATCGGTGCCTGGTTTGGTGGCATCATGCTGGCCGCCCATTGTCACCCATAAAAACCGCCGCCCGTTGGGGCCGGTTTCAGCTACGGTGTGAATATCGGATTTTTCTCGGAACCCCTGTGCCACGACACGGGTGCCTTTACAATCAGCGGCAGGCACGGGTGGAAAGTTTATGTTGTAAAACACTCCGTATGGGGCCTGGCCCCAGATATCGGCCTTTAAGATACCACGAATAACATTGGCGCCTTTTGCGCGGGCCACTTCAAACGGGTCATCAAGACCGCGGTTGTCAGCGCCGAAGAACTGCGACAGGGCGATCGAATTGATGCCATGCAACGCGCCTTCCATCGCAGCCCCGATGGTACCAGAATAAAGTGTGTTTTGTGCCGCATTATTGCCCCGATTTATGCCTGACAGGATCAGGTCGGGTTTTTCGCTCATAACTTCGCTAAGGCCTGCCAAGACGCAATCCGCCGGTGTGCCATCAACGGCTACGACACGCGGGGCGTTGTGAAACACCCGCATTGGGTTGACGAAAGAAATTGCGTGACCGACGCCGGATTGTTCCATTTCGGGCGCTACCGTCCAAACCTCGCCATCCGGGCCTGCAAGATCGGTGGCGATTTGAAACATAACCTCAAGCCCCGGGGCCCGAATGCCGTCGTCGTTTGTGATAAGAATGCGCATGAATGTCTGCCTGATAATAGTTTTACCGATTGGCTACACTATTGGGCGGAAAGTGGGAAGGGGGCTGTGCATATGATTTGAGTGGCCTCACCAAAAGCCTGAGTGCTTTTGGTGAGGATATTTAGGTGAAAAAAGTGGCCTTAGGTCAAAGCCCCGTCCTTGTTAATTTTTGTTTTGCCACCCAGATAACCGTGCAGCACTGCGGGCAGTTCCACGGACCCGTCTTCTTGCTGGC